>DATHRQ010000175.1:0-9491 GCA_035465095.1 Anaerolineales bacterium
CGCATCGCCGCGACCGCTTCTGAACAGGCAGACGCCCAGTATGCTGCGTTGGGTGTTTTGGATGATAAAGGCAGGTTGGCGAAGTTCATTACAGTGGGATTGACCGACAAGGAAATAAAACGAATGGCTCATCCGCCAAAAGGGTTGGGGCTGCTCGGTGCGTTAATGAACACGGGGGAAACATTGCGTGTGCCATCGATTGGCGACCACCCAGAGTCAGTTGGTTTTCCTGCGCATCATCCAGCGATGACGTCCTTTTTGGGCGTTCCGATCAGGGCGGGCGAAAGGCAGTTAGGACAGATCTACCTTACGAACAAGATCGATGCCGCAGAATTCACATCAGACGATGAGATGATCATCCAAATGCTGGCGACCTATGCGGCAACAGCCATCCAGAACGCCCGCATGGTGGAGCAGATGAAGGAACGAGACCAGGCATTGACACGCCGCAACGTGGATATGGAACTGCTCAACGGTATCGCCTCCACCTTAACCTCCAGCCTGGAACTGGACGAAATTCTGAACAAAACGCTGGGACATGTAATGAACTACATGGACGTGGAGGCAGGGGAGATCTGGCTCCTGGAAGAAGATAAGGTCTCTCTTCGGATGGTCTTGCACCGCGGGCAGGCTGCAGAAGCTTTCTGGACGCGTAATGTATTCAGGGTTGGAGAAGGGTATATCGGCATTGTGGCACAAGAACGAAAACCGCTTGTAAGCACAGACCTAGAGAACGACTTGCGATATGTTCGGTCTGCTGTGATCGAAGCTGGATTTCGCCAGGTTGCCTGTATCCCGATCCTTTCGGGTGAAAATTTGATGGGCGTTATGAGCGTTGCCAAAAAAGAAACAACCCCAATAGATGAAATAAATGTTCAAATGCTGGCGGCGGTCGGCAATTGGGCGGGATTGGCGATAGAAAATGCCCGCCTGCATGAGAATGCACGCCGTCTCGCAATATTGGAAGAGCGCGACCGCATCGGCATGGACCTGCATGACGGCATCATCCAATCCATTTATGGGGTGGGTCTGTCTCTTGAGAGTGCGCTTCATTCGATTAATGCTGACCCCAGCGATGCAAAGGAAAGGGTGCAACACTCCATTGAAGGTCTTAACCAGACAATTCGCGACCTGCGTTCCTATATTTTGGACCTGCGGCCGCGTCAAATGGGCGACGATGGCTTGATAAGCGGTCTAAACCGCTTGATCGCTGAGTATCGTGCCAATACTTTTGCCGAAGCACAACTCATTGAACCAGACTTTGACCTGAATACGTTGACACAAACCCAATCCACGACCCTGTTCCATATCTGCCAGGAGGCTTTGGCCAACGCAGCCAAACATGACTAGGCAAAGATCGTCCAAATTTCGTTATGGATGACCGATGACCGCATCTTAATGGAAATAAACGATGACGGTAAGGGGTTTGATATGAACTCCATGGATTCAAACATCGGTCATGGGCTTGCAAATATAAAAACAAGAGCACATGCCTCCGGCGGCGAGGCAGATATATCGTCGATATCGAATGAAGGCACAACGATTCTCGTGTGGATTCCGCGTTATACACAGCCATAATATGGCAAAAAAAGTTTCTTTAAGGTTGAGTCCCGGAATCCTGTGTTTCGTTAATACGTCATTAATCAAATTTCACTGCGCGTTTTTTTAAGAACGGTCATCCATATATGTGCTTATTGAGCAAATTTAAGCCACCAACCCCCATATATGGGGGTGTGGATAACTCGCTACTTGATACTTGGCTGAAACGTGTGTTCTATAAAAGAAGATATATATTATGTTTTGCTTAAAGAATCTTTAACATTGAGTGACCTTAAAAAACCCAAAGTTTTTAACCAAGCGTAGGCTTAACGTGTGTTGTTTTCCACAACTATCTGCTAGAATAGGACCACGCTGAACAAACGATATGGATTGATATAGGATGAAGTGAACGCATTCCATGTCGAATCCCTGTAAGTGTAGAACATATAAATATAAATTTTTATGCAGCCGCCAATAAGGCGGGTAAGTTCGACGCGCCTTACAACAAAACAGGAGAATTTATGAACGCTGATCAGGCTTGGCAGTCAGTACTCGGACAACTTCAAATGGAAATGCCGCGCGCCTCTTTTGATACATGGGTGCGGGATACAAAGCCAGTTTCCTATCAGGATGGCACACTGACCGTCGGTGTCCGTAATGCCTATGCCCGTGATTGGCTTGAGAACAGACTGGCTAGCACGGTCAATCGTCTGCTTGTTGGCATCATGAATTCGACTGTGGACGTCAGCTTTATCGTCAATGGACATACGAACGAAGTTGTCGTTGACGAAACGCCCTCCTCACAGACAGAAAGCCCCGATCGGACTCAGAATGTACCTGCTTCGGCTTCCGAACAACCTGCCCGCAGCGTAAATATGAATCCGCGTTACATCTTTGACGCCTTTGTTGTTGGTTCCGGCAACCGCCTGGCACACGCTGCCTGCCTGGCCGTCACAGAGAAACCTGCGCGTGCCTATAACCCGCTGTTTCTGTATGGAGGGGTGGGTCTCGGGAAAACCCACCTCCTCCATGCAATTGGGAATGCCTGCCAGCAGCGCGGATTAAACGTGCTGTATGTCTCCTCGGAAGAATTCACGAACGATATGATCATGGCCATCCGCACCCATACAACGCAGGCTTTCCGCGAAAAATACCGCTCGACCGATGTGCTGCTGGTGGACGACATTCAATTCATTGCCGGCAAGGAATCCACCCAGGAGGAATTCTTCCATACATTCAACACCCTGCACGGGCAGGATAAACAGATCATCGTCTCTTCCGACCGGTCGCCGAAAGCGTTGGTTACGCTCGAGGAACGTCTGCGCTCACGCTTCGAGTGGGGCCTGACTGCCGATATCCAGCCGCCCGACCTGGAGACTCGTCTCGCAATTCTGCGCACCAAGGCCGAACGCACCGGACGTAACGTGCCCAACGAAGTCCTTGAAATGATCGCGGAACGCGTGCAGTCGAACATCCGTGAACTGGAAGGGGCCCTGAATCGCATCCTGGCCTTTGCCGATCTGAGCGGTTCCATGCTTACGCCGGACCTGGTGGAAGTTGCACTGGCAGATCTGCTGCCTCAGCGCAGTCTCGTGGAACCGGGGAAGATCATCGAATTGGTTGCCCGTGAATGGCATACCACGGTCGATGCCCTGCTTGGGCGGGATCGTACAAAAAAGATCGCACAACCAAGGCAGGTTGCCATGTATCTGTTGCGTAAGGAAACAGATGCATCCTTCCCGCAAATTGGAGAAGCGCTGGGCGGGCGCGATCACTCGACCGTGATGTACGCGATCAATAAGATCACCAATGAGATCGAGACAAAAACCGATCTGCGCAAGCGGGTGGTCAGTGTCAAGCAGCAGTTATATGGCGAAGCCGCTGTCGTTTAGTTCAAAGGCCCCGATTGTTCGGGGCTTTTTTCTTCTGATTGGATGATGGGAAAGGCTGGTTTCGATGGAGCAATTTTGGGCGAAGTGCGAAGCGGGAGACCTGTATATTGTGTTATAATCCCGCCGCTTTCCTTGTCAAAAGGAGCACATCTTGCCTAGGACGGGCAAAAGCGTCCTTGAGCGGGTTATCCATCCCCGCTAAACTCATTCCACTCTTTGCCAGAATTCCTGCGCATCGGTAAGTGGTGAAGTAAGGAGAACGACATGGCTGTAGTTTCAATGAAGGCCCTGCTTGAAAGCGGCGTCCATTTTGGGCATCGTACCAACAAGTGGGACCCGCGTATGAAGCCGTACATCTTCACGGAACGTAACGGTATTCATATCATCGACCTGCAACAGACCTCGAAACTGTTGAACCAGGCATATAATTTGGTTCGTGAAACTGTTGCAAACGGCGGTACGATCCTGTTCGTCGGTACAAAGCGTCAGGCACAGGAGACGATCGTGGATGAGGCAAATCGCTGCGGCATGCCCTATGTGTCTGAACGCTGGCTGGGTGGTACGCTAACCAACTGGCCGACGATGCACGCCCGTATTCAGGAGATGGTACGTCTTGAAAGGATGCGTGATAACGGCGAACTTGAGCACCTGACCAAGAAGGAAGGTCTGTTGATCGAGCGGGAGATTTTACGTTTGCAGACACGCCTTGAAGGTCTGCGCTCCATGAAGAAACGTCCCGATCTTATCTACATCATTGACATTGGACGGGAAGATTCGGCAGTGAAGGAAGCGAACCTGCTTGATATCCCGATCGTGGCGCTGGTGGATACGAATTGCAATCCGCGAAATATCGATTACGTCATTCCCTCCAACGACGATGCGATCCGCGCAATAAAATTGCTGGTCGGCAAAATGGCTGATGCAGTTTTGGAAGGCAAGGCCATGCGCAAGGAAGAGGAGGATGTCGAGAAAGCCCGGCCGTCCATGGATGAAAGCGAAGCGGCGGAAAAATCGGCAAGGGTGATTGAGGCGGATGAAGAAGTGGACGATGAAGAATTGCTCGGTGAAGCCACGCTTGCAAAACTAAATGCCTCCCGTGAGGAAGAGGAAAAGGCGGAAGCCGCGTCGACCGAAGCTGAAGAGGATGAGGCTGAAGCAGATGAGCCAGAGTCAGACGAGGACGAATCGGGCGAAGTCGAATCTGATGAAACAGACGAAGAAGAAGACGATTCAAGCGAGTCTGAAACGGATGAAGAAGTCGATGAAGATGAAGAATCTGATTTGGATGAAGAAGACGACGAGGACGAACTCGCTGAAACCGAAAAAGTCAGAAAAACCAAAAAACCCAAAGACGATGAAGACGGTGATGATGAAGATGAAGAATAAGCTGGATGTTTGGAAGGAACTATAGGATGGAAATCACGACTGAAATGATCAAGGAACTGCGTGCCGCGACCAATGCCGGCGTGTTGGACTGCCGCAAGGCGCTTACCGAAGCCGACGGCGACTTTCAAAAGGCTGTCGACTGGCTGCGTGAAAAAGGCATGGCAACTGCGGCAAAACGGGCAGACCGCGATGCTTCCCAGGGGGTGGTGGAGTTGTATTCGCACGGTGAAGGACGCGTGGGCGTAATGGTTGAAGTGAATTGTGAGACCGATTTCGTGGCACGTTCAGAGCAGTTTCGCGAACTGGCACATGAACTGGCCTTACAGATCGCTGCCTCAGCGCCTCGCTATGTCGAAGAAAAGGAAATCCCCGCCGAAGTCCTGGAACACGAAGCGGAGATCGCCCGGACGCGCACCAGGGAGGAAGGCAAGCCTGAAAACGTTGCTGAGAAGATCGTCGAAGGACGCCTTAATAAGTTCAAGGATGAGGTTGTTCTCCTGCGCCAGGCGTATATCCGCGACGAGTCGCTGAGCGTTGAGAAACTGATCCTGCAATCGGTGGCCGCCATTGGCGAGAACATCGTCGTTCGCCGCTTCCAGCGATGGGAGTTGGGCGAGAGTTTGAGTGAGTAGTTGACCAAAAGACCAACCCCAAGGTTGGTCTTTTTTATAAACTTTATAATAATGTGAGTTGAGGATAAAAGGAGCCCTATGACTACTTTCAAATATGACCGTGTTATTTTGAAGTTGAGCGGTGAAGCCCTCGCAGGTAAATCGGGTTTTGGCATCGATGTGGACGAAGCCGAAGCCATCGCCCAACGGATAAAGGACGTGCACGAAACGGGATTGGAGATCGCCGTTGTGATCGGGGCCGGCAACCTATGGCGCGGCAAACAGGGCCTGGACCGCGGCATGGACCGATCCACCGCCGATTACATGGGGATGTTGGCGACGGTTATGAACGCCATGGCGCTTATGGATGCGCTCGAACGTTTGGATGTGTATACGCGCGTCATGTCCGCCATTGAGATGCGCGCGATCGCCGAACCGTACATCCGCCGCCGTGCCACGCGCCACCTCGAGAAGGGACGCGTTGTGATCTTTGGCGCAGGGACAGGCAATCCCTTCTTTTCCACCGACACAGCCGCCGCCCTGCGGGCGACCGAGATCGAAGCGGATGTGGTCATCAAGGCAACAAAAGTGGATGGAGTATATGACTCTGACCCGAAGAAAAATCCGAATGCCAAAAAATTCGATGAACTCAAATACATCGATGTGATCAACCGCCGGCTCGAAGTGATGGACAGCACCGCCATCACTCATTGTATGGAAAACAAGATCCCGATCCTTGTGGTCAATCTTTGGGATCCTCATGCCCTTCTGGCAGCGTTAAAAGGCGAAGCGGTTGGCACATTGGTCCACGATTAGATGGGCTTTTGGGGCTTGAGAGTCTATCGTGATTTGGCAAAAACTATCATGATCAGGCAATTGGATAGCGAATTTCATAGTTTTGGTGTATCCTTAACATTGTATTTACTTCAACTTTCCAGGAGACTGTGGTGATAAAAGACATTCTCATCGATGCCGAAACTCGTATGCGTGGGGCCATATCCGTACTTCATGATGACCTGGCTGTCATCCGCACAGGACGCGCAAGCCCCGCTCTCGTCGAAAGATTGCAGGTGGAATATTATGGGACCCCCACACCGCTTCAGCAACTGGCCTCGATCGGTGTGCCGGAGCCCCGTTCCCTGTTGATCAAGCCTTTCGATGCCACAACGCTGCAGGCGATAGAAAAAGCGATTCAAGCCTCTGATTTGGGCCTGAATCCCAACAACGACGGCAAGGCAATCCATCTCAACCTGCCTCCGCTCACGGAGGAACGGCGCATCGACCTGGTAAGGCACATGCACCAGCGTTTGGAGGAATCGCGCATTGCCGTCCGAAATATCCGCAGGGATGTGCACAACGATATGCGCGAGTTCGAAAGGGAAAAATTGATCTCGGAGGATGAACTGAAGCGTGGGGAGGACGACCTGCAAAAACTGACCGACAAATACATAGAGGAAATCGCCGAGCAGGGCAGGAAAAAAGAAGAAGAGATCATGGAAGTATAATCATACGGCGCTTGCTTCAGAAGCATATTGATCTTTATGTCAGATACTCCTCCAAATATCCCCGCTGATAAAATGCCTCAACACGTTGCCATGATCATGGACGGTAATGGGCGTTGGGCGCTTTCGCGTGGATTACCGCGCTTGGCTGGTCACAAAGCGGGGACCGAGAACCTGCGCCGCGTCATCCGTGCGACGGTCGAGTTTGGCATCAAATACCTCACCATTTACGCCTTTTCCACCGAGAATTGGGGCAGGCCGCTGGAAGAGGTACGCGGGTTGATGTTCATCCTTGAGGATGTACTGCAAAACGAGTTGGATGAATTGCATAAAGAAGGCGTTCAACTGCGTCATATGGGGCGGCTGGAACGATTGCCGGGCAGGCTTCAGGAGCAGGTCTTGGATGCGGTGGAGCTCACCAGGAACAATGATCGCCTGATCCTGAACGTTGCCTTTAACTATGGCGGGCGCGACGAGATCATCAATGCCATTCAACATATCATGAAGGACGGCGTTTCCGCCGATGACGTGACGGATGAATTGGTCAGCCGCTACCTGTATACAAAAGGCGTGCCCGATCCAGACCTCATCATCCGCACCTCGGGTGAACTGCGCGTCAGCAATTTCCTGATCTGGCAGGCGGCCTATTCTGAATGGTATGTCACACCCACATACTGGCCCGATTTCGACAAGGAAGAATACCGCCGCGCGCTCGAAACCTTTGCCGGGCGTGACCGCCGCTATGGAAAAGTCTCATCCGAGGAATACGAGGCTTCCGGTGCTTAAGCGCACGTTGACCTCTCTGGTGATGATCGCGGTGGGGTTGCCGGCCATCGTCTACGGAGGGGTATTTTATTTTCTGTTGATGGGCGGCTTTCTGGTGGTCGGGGCGTGGGAATACGTCCGTTTGTATCGGGCGGTTAAATACGAACCCAATGAACTGGTCACGGTTGGAGGCGTGCTGGTGCTTGTCACTGCACGCTTCTTTTTTGCCGAGTACGCGATCCCGCTGTTTGTAGTCATCATCCTGCTCGCTATGACCGTGCATCTGATTTCATACGAGCGCGGACGGGATCGGGCCGCGCTGGATTTCAGCATAACCGCCGCAGGCCTTACCTACCTTGGATGGCTCGGCGCCTATCTGCTTGACATCAGGAATTTTTCGGCGGAAGGAGGCTGGTGGTTGATGCTTATCCTGCCCATCGTTTGGGCGGGAGATACGGGCGGTTATTCCATAGGCGCTGCGTACGGCAAACATAAGATGGCGCCGCGCCTCAGCCCGAAGAAAAGTTGGGAGGGATATTTTGCGGGCGTTTTCACCTCCGTTCTGATCGGCACATTTTTCGCCTATGCCTTTACAACCATGGATGGGCTGCAGCCGCTGGCTGGGATGATCGATCCGTTTCAAGGCGCATTTCTCGGCCTGGTGATCGGCACACTGGCGCCGCTTGGCGATCTCGGTGAAAGTATGATGAAACGTCAGAGCGGCACAAAGGATTCGAGCCATCTCTTTCCCGGGCACGGCGGCGTTCTCGACCGCATCGATTCGTGGATATGGGGCGCGGCCATCGGCTTTCTCATGATACAGTATTTCATTCTATAAAGGAGACAAATGGATATTCAAAACGATCCAACCCGAAACCTTGCACTTGAATTGGTGCGCGTTACAGAGGCCGCGGCATTGGCGGCCGGCCGCTTTATGGGGCGAGGCGATAAAGAGGCGGCAGATCAGGCCGCAGTCAATGCGATGCGTATCGTCCTCCAAACCATTGATATGAACGGGGTGATTGTCATCGGCGAAGGGGAAAAGGATAATGCGCCGATGTTGTACAACGGGGAGGAGGTCGGAAACGGTTCAGGTCTGGACTTTGATGTTGCCGTCGACCCGATCGACGGGACACGTCCTTTGGCCTACGGCCGCTCGAACTCACTGGCGACGGTTGCCATCGCGCCGAAAGGCAGTATGTTCGACCCCGGTCCTTTCGTCTATATGAACAAACTTGCCGTTGGCCCCGAAGCCAAGGGGACGATAGATATTGAGAGGCCGCTTGGCGAAAATCTTAAAGCGATTGCCAAAGCCAAACGAAAGGACGTGGAAGACCTGACGACCATCATATTGGACCGGGATCGTCACACCAAGCTTGTTGCCGAGATCCGTGAGGCCGGCGCGCGCATTCGGCAGATACCCGATGGCGATGTCGCTGCAGCGTTGATGACCGCCCAGCATAATTCGGGCGTGGACGTATTGATCGGCGTCGGCGGCACCACCGCAGGTGTGATCGCTGCCTGCGCTCTGCGGGCAATGGGCGGTGAGATTCAGGGGAAGTTGTATGCGCGCGATGAGGATGAGCTGCGTCGTGGACGCGAAGCCGGTTACGACTTCGACAAGATCCTGACGATGGACGATCTCGTATCTTCGGAGGATGTCTTCTTTACCGCCACCGGCATCACGGACGGTGAACTGCTCAAGGGAGTACGATATTTCGGCAACGGCGCCAGCACGGATTCGCTCGTGGTGCGCGGCCTGACGGGCACCGTGCGGCAGATCTCCGCCACACATC
>DATHRQ010000176.1:0-3652 GCA_035465095.1 Anaerolineales bacterium
GTCGCGTAGCGGATGAAGCGCAGAATATATCCCAATGTCGATTCGTCGGCAGCGAGGGAGGCGAAGGAAATGTCCAGGCCGTAGAAGATGACCAGCACGCCGACGATGCCGACGACAAAGCGAATGACCCGTACCCCCCACGACCCTTTGGGGTCGAAACGTGCGTATTGGCGCATCAGGGCGTACCCGGCGTACGCACCGAAGACTGCGCCGGCGATCGTGAAGAAGTGGGTGACCGTCCTGGCGTCGGCGTTGTACGGGCTCCATTCCGCCGGATCAGGCGTCCCTGCGACGATGAAGCGCACGAGGAATCCGATCAGCACCATCCCCAACGCCTCCAGAAATCCAAGCGCGACCTGTGTGGAAAGCGATTTGTCTGCCAGCCAGTCACGGATGACGCCCTCCCACTTTAGAACCGCCCAGATGACCAGGATGGCGAGCAGCCAGCCGCCCAGCACATCCTGCGGGAAATGAACACCGAGATACATGCGCGAGATGCCGACAAGGAGGATGAAAAGGACCGCGATCACCCAGAACCAGTTCCTTTTGACCTGGGTGGCGAGATACCCGGCGACTGCAAGCGTGCGCCCTGAATGACCGGATGGCAGGCCGTATGTCCCTTCTGCGCCGGCGTCGCCAAAGTCCTTGACCCCGCCGAGCCAAAATGGACGCGGTTCATGAAACAGGACCTTCAGCGAGGCGTTGATGAAATCAAAATAGAACATCACAAACATGGCACGGATGCCGACGCGGCGGTCGATATTCCAATAGATGAACGGGATCAACACAAGAAAAAATTCAGGCAGACCGATGGTTGAACCGATATCCATGAGTCCGTCCAGCTGGGGGCTGAGCGTTTGTATCGAATTAATCAGGTCGATGCCGAATTGATAGATCGCGTCCATGGGGTGCTCCTTTCCTATTCCACATAAATGTAAGCTGATTCAGTATACCGCTTGTTTCCTAAAGTAACAGACTTTTCTCATGGAGTTGAAGATCAAAACTCAATTTTTGGGCATAGCGATTCACGCGGCACTTTGTAGCATGGGTGTCAGGCAGGGGAGACGACCTTAATCTCTTTCATGTTCAACGAAATTTCCAGTTCGTCTTCATATTTTATTCCATCAACGTATGGCGCAAGGACTTCAATTGTCGATGCGGATTGAAAGTGTTCTTTCTTTGTTTTTGGATCGGGATAATACACGAACCCATCATATTCCGTCCCTTGAAATTTTATCCGGCAGCGTGAAAAGGAGAAATCCTCTGCGTAGGTTAGTTCTGTCCATTTTACAGATGGAAACCGATACTGCGGATTTTCCACTCTAAATTGATGGGGTTCAATGGAAATATTCAACGTGCCGTTGAAGACGTGTTCCAGATCCAGCCCCAGTTCCTTGAAGTAGGGCTTTTGCTTTTCGATGCTGCCATATTCAGGGTAGGCATCGGACGGTCCCGAAGCAACGCGGTATCCCTTTTCGAGCTTGCCTTTGAGGGTGACCCAGTTGGGTTTGGTCAAGTCAATCCCTGTTTATGAGATGAAGTTACGGTTTTAGGACCCACGCATCCACGGCCTCTTGTTTGCCCTTGAGTGACAGGTTCCTGCGTTCGTGTTCGTCTTCTGGAAGCCCTGCCATGCGCATGGTCTGATCGCCGACCAGTAATTCTCCGGCTGCGGCTTCGGAGCAGATGCGTGCGGCGGTATTGACTGCATCGCCAAGGAGCGTGATGTCTGCGCGTCCGCCCTCCATCTGGACCGAGCCGATGTAGGCTGTGCCGGTATTGATCCCGACCCCGACGGGAATCCAGGGAGTCTTCCCCTCGCCATGACCGGTGGCTCCCAGTATTTCCCGCCCGGCTTTGATGGCCGATTGTGCATGGTTGGGCTTTGCAAATGCAGGCGGGAAGAAGGCGGTCAGCCCATCTCCGATGAATTTTTCGATAAGCGCATTGTTTCGATACAGGGGCTTGGTCCCGGCGATGTAAAAGCGGTGGATCAGATCGCTGTATTCCTGCCTGTCCATCTTCTCTGCGAGCTGCGTCGAGCCGCGGATATCGGCGAAAAGGATCGTGACCTCGACCTCTGCCCCGCCGGGAAAACGCTCCGCGAAACGCTCGCATGTGTTGCAGTAATGTGGGTTCATCGGGGACGGCCGCACATCGAGGAACCGCTTTGCGATAAATCCGCCGACCCCTTTAAAGGGAATATAGCAAATATGACAGCGCGGTTCCGAGGGAAGCGCGCGATAGATCGGCTTGAAGAATGGGTGCTCGAACCAGGGCAGGTGCATGCTTTTCACGTCCCCGCCTGTGGTCAGATAGGTGTGCCAGATCTCTGAAATTTGTTTTTTGTCCTCGGATCTTGGCTTCTGCTGGTCGTCCATGAAAAAAATTATAGCATGGGAGGGAACCATCCTGCCTAGTTGACCAACTGGACATCCACGTCCGTTAACCGTTCCTGGACCAATGCCAATAAACGCGGACGCAGCTCTGCCGCTTTTCCGAATCGGGCCTTGGCGATCAGCGTCAGTTCGGTGTGCTGCCCGGTCACGCCGCCCAGATTGGTCACCTGCCAGGGCTCGATCAGATTGGGCAGCAGCGCGACCGCCTCGTCCCCCAATGTTTCCAGCACGGTCAGCGCGTTCCCCAGATCGGATGCCTGGATTTTGAGGGTCACCTTGGCGATCGAGAACTTGCCTCGGCTGAAGTTGCGCACAGCACGGATCTCGCCGTTGGGGACGACATACAATTCGCCGGACGGCGAGCGCAGCATGGTGGTTCGTATGTTGATCGTTTCGACCACGCCCTCTATGGGCCGCACACCGATAACCTCGATCTTATCTCCCACCGAAAAGGTATCCTCGAACAGAAAGCTCAAACCGCTCAGATAGTCGCCGATCACGATGCGCGCCCCGAAGCCGAATGCGGCGCTGAACAGCCCCATGACCCAGGCGATGGTGTTGGGGTCGAGGAATAAACTCATACTGGCAATAACGGTCAGAATGATCACGATCAGATCGATCGTGCTGGAAAGAAGGCTGTGCAGGGTCTTTTGTCGTTCAAGGCTGGGTTTGCGGCCCTGCGGCGCCAGCCGTCCAAGTTTTATCAGCCAGAATGCCAGCCGCTTCAAGAGGAAGGCGATCAGCAGGGCCAGTAGGACATAGGTCACTATGCGGATGGGCTTATCCAACCAGGGATATTGAGTGAGGAAGTAGCCCACGGCTTCATCAAGATCATTTAGGGACATATAAACTATTAACTCCCGGCCAAAAATGGTCATTCACCCTGTTCAGCGCAGGGGTTTGAGATTATAGCATGTGCGAAAATATTGACAAATGGCACGCAAGGCGTCTGGTGCCGTGCCTGATGCGATATACAACAAAAACCTGCTCATCGGCAGGCTTCTGGAATTATGAGTTTGTAAAACAGCTTATTTCTTTACGGTCGTATCTTCCACACTGGCGGAGCGGGCGTTGCTTTTGACAGAGGCCATGCCGTTCCTCATGTTGGTCGTGGAGGCGTACATCTGGCTCTGACCGATGATCTCCTTGTTGGCAGCCATGAGGACGAAGTAGGGTTTCTTGTTCTTCCCAACGCGTTCCTCGTAGTTGGACATCCGGCCTGCGTTCTTGCGGACCGATTCGATCCCGTTTTG
>DATHRQ010000177.1:0-3875 GCA_035465095.1 Anaerolineales bacterium
CTCATATGGCGCAAATTATGTTGCATTCGGTATCGCATTAACTTGGGCCATCACTCTTCTAAAGAATGAATTCAGATCGGTCGCTGATCAATTTCAAGCCTCCCTGCAGTTTCTTACAAAGGACCGTGCCGAACTCGAAAAACGCGTAAATGAACGGACGGCGGGACTAATAAGGAAGACAGACCAACTTCGGGCCGCTTCCTACATTGCACGGCAAACAGCAGACGTGCAGGATCTTGAATCAATTCTAAATGTGGTCGTAAATCTTGTTACAGATCAATTCGATTTCTACCATGTCGGCATATACCTCATGAATGAAATGGGAGATGACGTTATTTTGCAGGCGGCATCATCCGAAGGCGGGAAGCGGATGGTCGAGAAGGGACATTTCTTCAAGGTGGGAACAAATAGCATTGTCGGCTCTTCTGCCTTTCAGAAAAAACCCCGTATCGCACTGGACGTTGGGCCTGATCCTGTTTCCTTCGACAACCCCGACCTCCCCGCAACGCGCTCCGAGATGGCAGTCCCTCTCATGATCCGTGACAAGGTACTCGGAATCCTTGATATCCAATCCGATCAACCGCAGGCATTCAGCGTTGACGACATCGACATCATTCAAACCCTGGCAGACCAGGTCGCCGTCGCGATCGAAAACATGCGGTTGCTGGAGGAGGCACAAACGGCGTTAATGCAGGTCGAGGCGCTGACAGCCGTCCGCACGCATGATGCGTGGAAACTAAAAACACAGGATGGCCAATACACCTATACTTATACGCCGCTCGGCATGGTGGCCGGCAAGGCATCCAAAGAATCCGATCAGGCTTTGAAAATTCCCATTACGCTGCGCGGCCAAAAAATCGGCACGATATCTCTGTCCCGCAAAAACAATGAACAGTGGAACGACATGGACATCGATATGGTCAACGAGGTTGCCTATCAAACCGGGTTGGCCGTGGACAATATCCGGCTGGTGGATGAGGCTACCGAGCGCGCGCAGCAGGAACAGACGGTTGGAGAACTGGCCACCCGTTTCAGCCAATCCTCAGACTTAGACAATCTACTCCAGGTTGCCGCCCGCGAACTTGGGCAAGTGGCCGACGTTGCAGAAGTCTCTGTCTATATCGGCCAGATCCCTGAACAGACACCGCCAAAACGACAGACAAAGCGGGCATCGAGTTAAAAATGGATCCGAATATGAATGAACGCAAACGGATTATCCAAAATGAAACCCAGCGATATGCACTAATAGGTGCGATTTTTGGATTGGTGTTTCCAGTCGTCGCAACACTGATCCGAATCGCGTCTGAAAATCTTTCATTTAATTTCTCAAACATTGTGGCTGTTCAATCAGCCGACCCATTGATTTGGATCATCGATACTGCTCCATTTATATTAGGGTATGTAGCCATGCTGGCAGGCCGCCGACAGGACGCCTCCCTCCAAAGAGAGGTTGAACTCATCCAGAAGGAAAGTGAACTTATAGAGGCGCAAAGCACGCTTGAAGAAAGGGTGGCCGAGCGGACAAAGGAACTCGAAGTTCAAACCCAGCGATTGCTCGTTGCCGCAGAGATTGCGAAGGATGCCGCTTCATCGAGAAACCTTTCCGAAATTCTGCAACGTTCCGGGCAGCTTATCCAGGATCGCTTTGGCTTTTATCATACCGGTCTATTCCTTATCGATGCCAACAGGGAATTTGCAGTGCTGACCGCCTCACCCACTGATGCAGGTAAACAAATGATCGAAAACGGTCACAAACTACGCGTGGGATACACAGGCATCGTTGGACGTGTTGCCTCGACAGGTGAACCCCGAATCGTTCTGGATACGACCATGGATGCAACACACGAGTACAACCCTCTACTCCCTAATACCAAATCTGAGATGGCGCTGCCCCTGAGAGTGGAGAGAGAGACCATCGGTGTGCTGGATGTGCAAAGCGACCAGCCTCAGGCGTTCACCGACGATGATGTGGCTGTAATACAAATTCTTGCAGACCAGCTTGCCGCCACGATAGAACGCGCCCGCTTGTTACAGCAGGTTGAACAAAATTTGAGAGACCTCGAGCATGCTTATGGCAGCGTGACAAAAGAGACCTGGAAGTCCATTATCGAAAGCGACTTGATCAAGAATACAGGCTATACATTTGACAACATCCGCATCCGTCCAATTAATGAAGCCCCTGAATTGGGACAAAAGGCCATGCTCGATGGCACAAGGGTATACGAATCCAACAAATCGAATCAGGAAAGTGTCGCCATCCCCATAAAGTTAAGAGGTCAGTCCATTGGCGCAGTAACTGTGAGACTCAAGGAAGGCCACAAACAAACGACCATACGCACAATTGAACAGGCCGTGGAACGCCTTGCCGGATCGTTGGAGAGCGCACGCCTTTTTGAAGAAGCCCAACAACGCGCAGATCGTGAACAGACAATTGCACAGGTGACTACCGCCATAAGCTCTGCACCCGATTTCGACGAGATTCTCCGTACCGCTGTGGAAGAGATCGGAAAAACACTAGGTGATTCAGAAGTCAGTATTCAGATCGCTAGTGATGATGGGTAACAATTGCTAAGTTCGTATATTTATAAATAATCAAGGAAAAAGTGTGAAATCCAAGCCTGCCAATTCCACCATTAGAAAAAGTTCAAAATTTTTAACCAGCGACAAAATGGTTGTAAATATTCTGATTACCACGTCAATTGGTTTAATACTCATTACTCTTGCTGTGGCCATTGTGGGGGACACACCTTTGGTTTTACAGGCGCTGATAGTTGCAATCATTGCAAACATTTTGAGCATCGTTTTTGCATCTCGTGGCATTTCACTGCCTGGAAGAGTCCTATTACCCACAATATTAACCATAATAATTGGGGTTATAGCGTTCAACCGAGGAGGGTTACACCACATTTCCATTTCGGGCCTGCCAGTGATAATCGTCCTAGCTGGATTACTTCTCGACTCTCGAGGTTCATTCATAACCGCTACAGCTGCATCCCTTATCGCTGGAATTATTGGATACTTGGACATTAATCGAGTAAGCCCGTTTTCCGCATCAAGCAGAACTGGCTATGAAGATATCGTTGTCGCAACCGCTCTTTTTTTCACTACAGCCACTGTACTTCGCATTATTATCTTACGACTTACTGAAAGTATTCGGGAAGCAGAATTATTTGGTCAGGCACAAGAAGCTTCAAACATCGAACTAAAGGCACTACAAAATGAATTGGAGTTACGCGTAAAAGATCGCACCACCCAGCTTGAGAAACGCTCCAGCCAACTGCAAGCAATTTCAAGCATAGCAAGTTCTACTGCCTCGCTCCAAAACCTTGAAGACCTCCTGCCTTCTATTACAGAATTAATAAGCGAAAAATTTGGACACTATCATACTGGTATATTTCTTTTAGATGACAAACGAGAATTCGCGTTTTTGAGAGCTGCGAACAGCGATGGCGGAAAACGGATGTTGTCGCGGCATCATAAATTAAGAGTGGACAATACCAGTATTGTGGGTTTTGTTACATTACGCGGCGAATCCCGCATCGCTCTGGACGTTGGGGCTGATGCTGTTTTCTTCGACAACCCTGACCTCCCCGACACCCGCTCCGAAATGGCGCTTTCTCTCCGGGTAGGTGGAAACGTGATCGGCGCACTGGACGTTCAGAGCACCCACCCAAATGCATTTTCAGATGCGGACGTAAATACCCTTTCCACGCTTGCCGATCAGGTTGCCATAGCGATCGAAAACGCCCGTTTGTTCAGTGAAGCACATGAAGCGCTGAATAAATCAGAAGAAACGTTCGCCCAATACGTTCAACAAGAGTGGATCAGCTTTGCAAAACAGGCAAAAACTACTGGCTATAAATTTGACGGTTCCC
>DATHRQ010000178.1:0-5445 GCA_035465095.1 Anaerolineales bacterium
GTGATGTTCCCAAACGATTATCGGTATAGAGTAAAAGGTAATGGAGATTACCTCGCTTAAAGTCAGGGTCGTAGATCCAGTTTATTTGGCCGATAAAGGAACCGTCACTTTCGTAGTCCATTGCGATCTCATCGGTGATAATGACCGTATTTGGTTGACGGGATGGCATGAGCCATTTCATCTGTCAAAAGATCTCCTGCTGCCTTTCCCAATCGCGTCGAAAGATGTTTCCATTAAAGAATTGTTGCCCGATACCCAATGCGATCAATAAGACATACACGTGGATCTTTACGCGTGGATTTTTGATCAGCCATTCGACGAGTCCCAGGATAAAAAGGCATCCGCCAAGCATCATGGAGATTGCAAAGCGGTCAAAGCTCGATTGGAGCCTGAACGGTAGCCCCGCCGCAAAGGAAGGGACTCTCCCCAGAACGATACCCAACAGGCCAATTAATATGAACTGAATGTAGGTTCTCTTTGAAACCGGTAAATACGCAGCAACTTTTTTAAGTATGGGGAGTAAAACAATGAAAGATAAGCCGATCAATATGAGTGTCAATATCGACGAGGGTGCGCTGACGGTTTTTGTTGTCAATACGAGCACTTGAGCCCAGGCATATAATCCTGCTTTCCAAATTACTTCGACCACTGAATAGAATACATTGGCCTGCGACTCAGGATCGTCGATGATCTTAAGATCATATGAGTTGTATCCCAAACCGTAATACCAGGCTAGCCAGAAACCGTTTATAAGCCAAATGATGAGATAGGGAAGCCATACTTTAAGTGCGCGAATCATTCCATCTTTGAGGTCTCTTTTATCTTCAGAAATGACGACCCAGATAAAAAGAAAACGCAACGGCTCCATGCCAAAGAAGTATTCCGTTGCGAAAAGCCCTTCGAAAAATAGAATGAGGGAAATGGTGGTATATGATTTGAATTTTTGCGGGTTACGCAGGGCGCTGATGGTAAGGCCCATGGAAAGCAGATATAGAATAAAGGCAACCCATTCCTGGTTTATATGTGTATAGGCCACCCAATGCTGGCTGTAAGCCGGAAAGACCAGAAACAATAAAGACGCAACAAGCATTTGACCCTTGAAACCCGGCCAGACGCGCTTGAGGAGGAACCAGGCTGAAAGTCCGGCAAGGATGCGAATTATCAGGGCAAGTATCTGCCAATATACTGGAACGGGAGGTACCAGACTGGTGGTTGTGAAAAAGATGGGTATCAGGAATGGCCGTATTCCGATGAATGCCGGTAAAAATTCAGCCGGCCCTAAAAACTTTGCGATCCACGAGAAAACCCAGTCATCCCAATAGAAACCTGTGAAAGGTACGAATAGACCGTAGGCAATAAGGCTTACAAAAATAAATATCAGGGGAATTTTTTTTTCAGATAGACGGAAATTCATATACAAATTATAAAGCCGTCTCTTAAGTGCGCAAGGTACGGTGTGCTAAGGATACGCACACTCGCCCGCTTCATCGGAAAGCAGCAAACGGTGCAACTGCTCGGAAAGCATTCCTTCATCGATAGTTTGATCTGCGATTATATTGACCTGCTTTCCAAGGTATATACGGAAAAGTGGATTTTCTGAAACATTCCAGTCTCAGAAAATCCACTTTGCTGGTTGTTTGCCCGAACTCTAGTCTACAATTTTATATTCCTCAGATTGCGGGTCAAAGGCAATACGGAAAGTTGACTTGTTGGTGGCCTTATCGACGGCTTTATCAACAGCCTTGCTGGTCAGCTTGTGAGCCGCAACTTCTGTGGCTTTATTGACAGACTTGTCAATCGCCTTGTCGACGGCTTTGCTGGTTATCTTATGTGCGGCGACCTCTGTGGCTTTATTGGTTGCCTTATCGACGGCTTTATCAACAGCCTTGCTGGTCAGCTTGTGTGCCGCAACTTCTGTGGCTTTATTGACAGACTTGTCAACGGCCTTGTCGACGGCTTTACTGGTTATCTTATGTGCCGCAACTTCTGTGACAACGACGTCGTCGAGGATTTCACGTTCTTCATTTGACAGTGTGGCGCGCAGTGCGGACAACATCTTGAACACACGTTTGGATGCTTGTGAACGGGTGGCTTTCATTTTGATCTCCTTTGGATATCTAGTTTGGATAACGTTGATATAAATATACAACGAAATATTATTTCTGTCTGTCACTTGGGCGACATAACAGTTCAAACCAACAAATTGCTTTCCAGTCTCTCAAGAGCCTTTTTATCCAGGATAAGAATGCGTCCACGCCCAGTGATCAACCATCCGGCCCGCCGCCATTTTCCGAGAGCCTTTGCCACTGTTTGGCGGATCAAGCCTGTACGATGGGCGAGTTCATTCTGTGAGATGGTGACATATCCCTTGTCCTGTTCCTGCTCCTCAAGTTCCAAAAGAAGCCTCGCCAGGCGGGCCTGTGCATCCAAAAATGCCAGCGCACTCTCCCGCTTGCCGCTCACTCGAAGCCGGTTTGCAGTGATTTCCAATAAAGTGCGGGCCAGTTGAGGTTCATTATCCATGATTTTAAGAAATATCTGACGGGGGATAACAAGCAGTTCACTATCCGAGCGTGCGACCGCGCTCGTGGACCGCGATCTTTGTGTAATAATTCCCAACTCGCCGAACAGTTCCCCTTTATGCATTTCGTTTATTATCATTTCACGGCCGTCTGAACTGGCAAGGACAATCGAGATGCTTCCACTATGCACCAGATAGACTGCGTCGGAAGGATCGGACTGAAAGAACAGGATCTCCCCCTTGGACAGATTTACAAATCGACTGGTTTGTTTCAGCAGCGAAAGGGAAGATTCACCCAGATTCGAAAAGGCATCCACGCTTTCCAGGAATTTCAATAATGCGGCATGTTCTTCAGAACCTGACTTCATTTTGTGGCCAGCCTTTTTATTGCAAGAACCGTGAAATCATCTCCCTGTGGCAGACCTTCGCTGAACTCCTGAACAGCATCCCATAAACTCTCGCAGATGAGTTGGGCGCGTTTTTGAAGATTTGCTGAGAATGACTCAATCAAAGCGTTGTCCCCAAAATCGCTGCCATCCTTGTTACTGGCTTCATTCAGTCCATCGGTGAACAGGAGCAGTGCGCCGCCGTGGGGGATGGTAATGCTTTCTTCATCGATGGGCAGGTTTCCGAACAGGCCGAGCGGTTGTCCGGGTTTTATGGGAACATTGATCGGGTGCCCGGCTTGGTCAAGGATGATGGGAGCCGGATGGGCAGCGCGGGCATAATGGAACCGTCCAGTCTCGAGGTTTAGAATTCCGTAAACCAGGGTGACGAACATGGTCGAATCGGTGTTCATCATATGCATGAGATGGCTGTTGACCTGTCTCAGGACTTTGACGGGCGACTTTGAATTTTCAGACTTCACACGGATCAGGCTGTAGACCAGCGACATGAATAAGGCCGCCGGAACGCCCTTGTCACAGACATCACCCACAACGATGCCAAGGTGTTTTTTATCGAGGCGCAGGAAATTATAAAAATCACCGCCGACGGCAAAGGCAGGTATCATCAGCGCCCCGAAATCAAATCCGCGCCGCCTTGGCAGCCTCTGCGGCAGGATGCTTTGCTGGATCTTGCCGGAAAGTTCCAACTCATGTTCAAGCTTTTCTTTTTCGATGATCTGCTCTTGAGCCGCTTTCAGTTCCCTGTATGCCTTTCTTAATTTCCTGTTCTTTTCCTTCAGATCGATAATGGTCAGGTTTTCGGACTCATCCAGGCGATTGCTCAACAACCCGATAAGCTCATAGGCGAGCTGAGGTTGACGGTGCAGGATGACGTCAAAATCTTTACGCTTCATTTTAAGTACGCTCAAGGGCGTGATGGCACGCACTGTTGCCGTGCGGTGACCATCGCGGGTGAACAGACTCATTTCTCCGATTAAGCTGACGGCTTTTCGTTTACCAAGACTGCGTTCATTCGATGTGTCGGCCGATTTGAGCACCTCGACTTCGCCTTCCAGCAGGATGTAGAATCCTTTTTCCTGTGAACCCTCGCGAAACAATATATGACCAACCGGCAACTCATGCGATGTCAAGCGTGAGGCAAGATACCTCCGTTCTTCCGTGGGGAGGCTTGCAAAAAGAGGTATTTTTCGCAGAACGCTCAAACGCATCGAATATCCTTATCTATACTTGAATTGAGTATACTTCCACATCGACGGTCTTGCCCTTTAACTGTGCCAAGCCATGTGATTCGACCTTATATGAATCGGGCAGAGCGGCACGTGTGACACTTTCGATCAGGATCGGTTTACCGACTGCCTTCGTATGGTCTTCAAGACGGGCTGCCAAATTAACCGTGTTGCCCACACAGGTATAGGTGGCACGGTGTTGAGTTCCGGTAAAGCCTGCGATCATCTGGCCAGATGCGATGCCGATCCCTATTTTGATCTGAGGTTTGTCAAGATCAATCCGATTCTGATTAAAACCATCGACCAGTTCAAGCATTTCCAGGGCAGCTTTTACGGCACGCTCGCAATGATCCTCATAATAGACGGGGGCGCCGAAGATCGCCATCAAACCGTCGCCGATCATCTGGTTGACTGCCCCGCCGTTCTCCGTGATCGCATCGAACATCAAGGCATAGTAATCGTTCAACATTTCTATGATCTCAGCCGGTGAACTGGATTCGGTCAGTGTCGTAAACGAGCGGATGTCCGCAAACATGACCGATGCATCCACGAAGTTGCCGCCCAGCGAAAAACCCGATTTCGAAAGTTTTTCAGCCACTTCCTTTGTAGCAAAGGTGCGGATCAATTTGCGCTGCTCATCGCGAAGCCGTTTCTTTTCGAGACTGGTATTTACCCGTGCCCGCAGCAAAATTGGATTCAGAGGCTTATTCAAATAATCTTCCGCACCGAGCTCCACACATTTAACAACACTATCGATCTCATCTAGTGACGAAGTCATAATGATCGGAATATTGCTTAATTCATCATCCTGCAGGCATGCCTCGAGCACCTGATACCCGTTCATTTCAGGCATTTCAATATCCAGCAGGACCAGATCATAGGAGCCGCGTTTGAGCATATCAAGCGCCTGCTTCCCATTCTCGGCGGTTTCGATGGTATGTCCGTATTGCTCCAATCCCCGTGAAAGCAATATGCGATTGACCTTATTGTCATCGACAACCAGCAACCGCCCCGGTTCGTGGGTGGACTTCATGTGCGCATTTCCTTTAATTCTTCGGCGACCCTGCCATACGAATCATTCAGGGTTTCAAGCCTGTTTCCGATCTCGAGATTTTTCTCCTTTGCCATAAATTCCAGTTCTTTGGCCAGCCCGCCCATTTCAAGGGCGCCGAACGTGTATGCATTCGACTTCAAGGAGTGGGCGTTGCGGCGAAAGGATTCGACATCCTCTTTCTCCAGCGCAGACCTCATATTTTCAAGCATGTTGGGGGCATCCTCCAGGAATGCGTCT
>DATHRQ010000179.1:0-5920 GCA_035465095.1 Anaerolineales bacterium
AATCTGAAATTCAGGAAGTTCGAAGCGTTCTTCAGAAATTCCAGGATGGATATATCACCAGAGACAAGTCCAAACTGGATGAGTTCATGAAACTCTTTGCTCCCACCAATGAGATCGAGTTGATCGGCGTGGGTGCCTCCGAGCGCGGGGAGAATGAGTGGTTCAACGGACACGCCGCTATCCGCGACATCATCGATGGCGATTGGACTTATTGGGGAGCGGTCGATATAGATGTGGACGGCACGCGGGTCACTGTTTCTGGAGAGACAGCCTGGTTCTCCACAACCGGCACGCTGACATCTGGTGACGAGTACGAGGATGCCTTTCCCTTCTATCTGGAGCAGATGCGCGAGCTGCTGATGGATGAATCCAAAACTCTCGATGAACGCCTGACGGAATCCACCCATTTCGGGGTCAGGCGTCTGCGTGACAGGATGCGCGGGAAAGGAGCCAAGTGGCCCTTTGTTATCACGGCTGTGTTGGTCAAAACGGATGGGAAGTGGGGTTTCCATACCATCCATTGGTCATTCCCTGCGGAATGAAGGAATTTAGTTTTTGAAAAAGGAGATTACCCATGAATACATCACAAATTTATATAATTTTATCCGTTACAGTTTTAGTGATTGTTGCCCTGCTTGTTTTCTTCGTTGCCAGGAGCAAACAAGAAAAGATGCTTACTCCTCTGACCGTTTTGGCCTTTGGGTTCATTCTGACAGGGATGCTATTTGGCAACAACAGGTTATTCAATTACAGCATGATGGGCATTGGTGTGATCCTTGCCGTTGTTGACATGATCAGGAAATTACAAGCAAAGACATAAGTGCCGAATCAAGGATGAATATAAAAATGTCTGCTCAAAAATCAACTCAAATTCGCTTGTTTTTCTTCGACAATTTACGCTCTTTGATGGTGATACTGGTACTGATATTTCACTCTGGAGCCAGCTATGGATCGATGGTTTCTTTTTGGCCTTTCCATGATCCAAACCCAATGGAATTCATCGATATCCTCATGCTATTGGGAGATGTATTCATGATGACCATCTTGTTCTTCGTTGCCGGATATTTTGCCCTGGATACTATACAAAAAAAAGGCAGCAAGAATTTTCTCATGGGCAAAGTCATGCGAATTGGGATTCCGTGGCTGGCTATAACAGTTCTTGTTCTGCCAGTCCTGGATTACATTCACTACGCGACTCAGTCCAACAATGTTGGGTTTGTTCCCAGGAATTTCGGGATGCACTGGTGGTTGAGTATGAGAAAGATCGCTGAATTCAAGATTGGTCGGATGCATATGTCGGAATACCTGAACATGACAGACCATTTTTATCAGCGGTACATGTGGTTTCTGTCATTGTTGCTTCTACTTTTTATCATCTTCACTATCTTCTATAAGGCTACCAGGAACCAGGGATGGTATGCGGAGAAAGACACAACCTCAAGGAAGTCTATTCGTTTCGTCCTGGCAGGGACGGCGCTTCTATCTATTGCGCTTTTTTCCATCGTCAAGTTATTTGTGTCCTCGCCAGATAACCCCTTTGACATGGTTTGGTTTTCGTTGGGCAATATTCTCCAGTTTGAACTTGCCAAGCTGGCCTTTTATGTCCCCTGTTTTGGCTTGGGCGTTTATGCGCGCGCTCGAAAGTGGTTCACCGAAGGGCGTGATATTGGCCGCCCAGGTGTATGGGGTTGGATCGTATTTGTGTTGTTGATCCTCAATATGTTTGTTGGCCGTGCAATGACCAGATCCTTGGAACCATCATGGATTCTGCAAATCGCATTTTTAGCGCTTTACCCACTCTGGACACTTTCCTTTCTGGGTTTCTTTATCAGCTTTGCAGCCAATCGTTGGAATGCTTCATCAAGATTTAACCGAGAACTTGCCTCGAACTCCTATGGCATGTATCTGGCACACTATGTCTTTGTGATGACCTTGCCACTGCTGTTAAGCGGCTGGGTCGGCGGAAATGTATTGATTAATTTTGGATTGGTGTCCATTACAACCATCATTCTGAGTTACTTGGTCAGTCGTTACATGATCCAGCTGCGTCCTCGCGTATTAGTCGCTGGGATGATAAGCCTAAATTTATTGTTGGTGGTTTTTAGGTAAAGGAACCTTTAATGAAAAGCATAAATTTCAAAATAGTACTTGCGCTTGTTCTGATCATCGTTGGTGTGGTCTATTTCTTCGATAAATCATCCAATGATGAAAAAATATCGGAACTGGGCCAGTACCAGGGCTACTCTGAAAAAATCTACGACGGACACATCCGCCGTTCGGAATACCTGACCCTGGCAGACGGCACGCGGTTGGCGTACGATCTTATTCTGCCTACAAAAGATAACATTCCTGCATCCGAGCCGCTGCCCGTGCTCTTCAAATACACGCCCTACCTGCGCACCTTCACGGTTTTCGACGAGAATGGCGTGAATATCATGGCAGATTCCTATGATCTCACTTTTAAGGAAAAAGCCATGCTGCGCGTTCGCTATTGGGTGTATGACCGCGGCAACTTGATGGACCCGCTGTTCCGAACCAAGTGGCTGGAGGACATGGTCTATCATGGGTATGCGATCATCGTGGTCGAACGGCCTGGCACGGGCGCATCCTTTGGGACGATGGATCCATCCTTTGAAGTCGGCGCGCAGGA
This sequence comes from Anaerolineales bacterium, assembly GCA_035465095.1. GTDB lineage: Bacteria > Chloroflexota > Anaerolineae > Anaerolineales > Villigracilaceae > Defluviilinea. Next base: position 2,651 of record DATHRQ010000179.1, read on the forward strand.
AGCGGATGAGATCCTGGATTGGATCGCCGCACAGGAATGGAGCGACGGCAACATCGGCATGTTCGGCGATTCGTGGCAGGCGCAGATCCAGTTTGCCGCCGCCAGTACGGGCAATTCACATCTGAAAGCGATCTTTCCAGTTTCAGGCTCAATGGACAATTACAGTTCGGTCATTTATCCCGGCGGCGTTTACAACAAAGCCTTTGGCGGCTTGTTCTCCCAATTGACCGGGTTGCTTGAAACAGTAATCACGCCTGTCGATCAGGATGTGAATGGGGAATTGCTGGCACAAGCCTTGGCGGAACGCGCTGGCTCAACGGTCGGCGAGGAATCCAGCAACGTATTTACCCAATATCCCTTCAGGGATACGCTCAACAGCCGCGGGCAAAAAATATGGGAAGATGTTTTCGCGCTCTATCCCATGCTCGATGATATTAACCAGGCGGATGTCCCGATCTATCTTGTCAACGGTTGGTACGATATTTTTACAAAAGACATGTTCCTGTGGTACGTCAACTTGAACACGCCCAGACGCCTGCTGGTTCTGCCTTACGATCACAGCGGATTGGAAGGAGAAAGCTCCGATTTCGACATTGGCGCGGAAGCCCATCGCTGGTTCGATTACTGGCTCAAAGATATTGACAACGGCATTATGGACGAGCTGCCCATCTACTATTCTCTGATGGATTCAACGCAAGATAATGTCTGGCAAACTTCCGATAGGTGGCCGCTTGCGGACAGCGAAACCACAACCCTGTATTTTTCCGATGGCAAAACTGGCAGCGTTAACTCTGTCAATGATGGTTTTGCTGTTTCCATGCCGCCCACTTCAGCCAATAGTCAGGATGTGTACCGAGTGGACTATTCCACAACCAGCGGTGTCATGTCACGGTGGACGGCAGTCAATTGGGTACGGGACTATCCAGATATGCGTTTGAACGATATGAAGGCGTTAACCTACACAACCGCTCCGTTGGAAGACGACCTGCTCGTAATCGGGCATCCGCTCGTGCACCTTTGGCTCGCAACTGTCGCGCCTGATCTGGATGTCTTCGTCTATCTTGAAGAAGTGGACATGAACGGACATTCCACCTACATCACCGAAGGCACCCTGCGTGCTTCGCATCGTCTCGAAATGGATGCGCCCTATAACAATCTTGGACTGCCCTTTTACAGGCACTACGAAAGCGATCTGCTAATGCTTCAGGATGAAGAACCGTTCGAGCTACGCCTCGATCTGCTTCCGACAGCCTGGCATTTCCATAGCGGAAGCATGATTCGGGTCACGGTTGCCTTCGCCGACGCCGATAACTTTAGCACACTCATGCTCGATCCCGCGCCTGAAGTACGCCTGTTGCGCGATGTCGATCGTCCATCTTATATCGAACTACCGTAACTACTCAGAAGCTGCCTGCTGATTTTGCAGAGATGATGTAACCCTTGCATCATCTGAAAGGATAAAATAATGGAATCAATCATATTGCCAACCAAACGAAAAATTTCATGGAAAGTGTTTTTTGTTGTGCTTGCTCTGGTGCTGGTTTCTGGCATTTTGAAAGCGCCGATGATCATCGCCAATGAATATGCAGATCAACCCGATCTGTGGATAAATATCATCCTGAGTGTAACCCTCTCAACTCTTATCATCTATGGCTTACTCGGTGCGATTGGCCTCCTGCTGGCATTCAGGGTAGGACTGGGGTTGCCCTTTGTCGAAGGATGGGCAGCGAAAAACCCGCTGGAAGGGAGATTCGGAAAAATCACCATGACCGCCCTTGTTGCCGCCGCTATCCTGACCATCATGGGACTCGGTGTGCGCTACCTGACCGCGCCGATGATCCTGGCCGCGTTCGAGGCACAAAATATTCCCATCTCTGCATTGGTCGAGGCAGTTCAGGTTCCCTGGTGGGCAATGCTGTTGGGCGCGCTTTCCGCCGGAATTGGGGAAGAGATTGGTTTCCGCCTGGGGTTGCTCACGATATTAGTTTGGGTTGTAGGCTGGCTCTGGCATGACGATACTGGCAGAATCAAGCCGGTTGGATTCTGGCTGGCAAATCTGGTTGTGGCTGTGTTGTTTGGCGCTTTCCATTTGACCAATCTTTCTGCTGCGGGCTTGCCGCTGATTGCAGGCTTGGTTATTCGAGCAATTTTTGGAAACGGTTTGCTAGCATTGGCTTTTGGGTGGTTGTACCAGCGATATGGGCTTGAGAGTTCCATGTTTACCCATTTTCTCCTGGATGTATTTTTGTATGTCCTTCTGCCGCTTGTCGTATAAGATAAAGATTGGCATGTATACGATCGGAAAGAAAAAAAGAACATGTGAACGAAGTGAAACATAGATAATGAAAACCTGTTCTTGATTTCTTAAAATAAAAGAACTTACCATAATGGAAAATTTATCGTGTAGTACCTTCAAGATTACAGAGGTATGATATGAATAAAGCGTCAATTCTAGCTAGAGTATCAGCAGTTTTGTTTCAGCTTGGGATAATTATGGCTGCATATATTTTTATTGCGAGACCATACCAGTTGGGTTGGGGCGCCACAACCGTTGAAATCAATCGTTCAATGCCTGGGGATGAAAGACATGGTAATCCTGCATTCCTCGCCACAAGAGCGATCACCATTGATGATACGCCAGTAAATATTTGGCCATGGCTCGTTCAGATGGGCTATGGAAGGGCTGGCTTTTACGGATACGATATTATTGAAAATATTGGGAGCGGAAATGGAATCTATAGTTCAGATCACATTCTTCCAGAATTCCAAAACTTCAAGGTGGGCGACGAAGTTCCCATTAGTCGGGTAGCCAAACTATACTTTTTTGAAATTGAAACCAATAATTACCTTGTATGGTCTGAAGACAAGGGCGAATATCCAGGAGCTTTCATATGGGCTCTTTATCCGATTGATGAGACTCGTACACGCTTGGTGAGCCGCATCGGGTGGAATTATCATTGGTCTGAGCCAAACCTACTTGCTCTGGATTTCTTCACTGAGTTCACAGACCACCTCGCGGTGCGGAAAATATTACAGGGAGTGAAAGGGCGTGTTGAAGGTCATCCTGATAATTTTGCCGCGAATACTGTTGAGTTCACGATATATCTTTTGCTCTTGTTGTTGTTTGTCATTACCCAGTTCTTCCTAATTTTTAGACCACTTACTTGGAAGAATTGGGGATTGGGTCTTGCTTCTGGAGCAACATGGCTTATCTCTTGGTATGCTCCAACCCCATTGTGGATTGGTGTAATCCTGGGCTTGCTGATAATT
>DATHRQ010000180.1:0-5630 GCA_035465095.1 Anaerolineales bacterium
GCAAAGAAGACGCCGACATGAAGCGTGGTGCCGCCAATGCCGGTCAACGCGGCGTTTCCTACTGGCGCGGTTCTGGCAAAACTGAATCCGGGTGCCCGGAAAATATCATTTACCAGCCCGGATACCGTCAATTGGATAAAAGCATTGAGCATGATGGTTGTGACCACTTCGTGTGCCCCCGTGTACGCTTTGAGCCAGCCTGGGATAAAGCCAGCCAGTGCGCCTGCAAGCATGCCTCCCAGCATCGCAACCGGGATTGCAATGAAGGGCGATGTGCCAGCCATAAGTACCCCAACCAATGCAGCAGTGAATCCGCCCAGAAGAACCTGGCCCGTTGCTCCAATGTTGAACAGACCGGCCTTCAAGCCGACGCCGACAGCCAGGCCCGTAAGCATCAGCGGTGCTGCTGCCACGATCATGTTTGCAATACCCTTGAAGTTCCCCAGTGCCCCCAGGAGCAGGCTGCGGTAGGCTACAAGGGGAAGTGTCAGATTGATCTTCCCCTCTGGTCCCAACAAGCCCGAGAAGATCAGGAGAACCGAAGCAACAAGCAGGGCCAGCAGAATTGACAACGCAGGAACGATTAGAACTCCTAAATAGGATTTGCGACGGGCGAGCATCAGGCGGCTCCTTTGACGGGTGTATCTGTCGGATTTTCTTCGACCACCTCCCGCCCCCCGGTTGCCATCAACAAGCCGATCTCCTCTTTGTTGGCCGACGGTCCATCCACCAGCGCCACGATCCGGCCGCGATACATGACCGCGATGCGGTCGGAGAGTTCGAGAATTTCATCTAGTTCAGCGGACACGAGCAGGATGCCAGTGCCGGCATCTCGCTTACTGACGATCTGTTTATGGATGAATTCGATACTGCCAACATCTATGCCGCGCGTTGGCTGTTCCAGCACCATGGCCTGCACGTCACGGGTGAACTCACGCGCCACAATGACTTTTTGCTGATTACCTCCAGATAGAGTACCGGCAGTTACCTCCGAGGAGGGCGTCCGGACATCGAACTCTTCGATCCTTTCCCGTGCCCATTTCTCGATTGCAGCATCATCCCTCTGGATCCCGCGAGAAAAGGGACGGTTAAAGTATTGGGTCAGGACCATGTTGTCTGAAACCGGGAAACCCAGGATGAGACCATATTTTTGCCGGTCTCCCGGAACGAAACCCATACCATGTTCACGTCGCTCACGGACGGTCCAATGGATGATATCCTCCCCTAGAAGATGTACCGTGCCCTCGGCCGCAGGCCGCAGGCCTGTGATCGCCTCAACGAGTTCGTCCTGACCATTTCCAGCGACCCCGGCAATCCCCAGGATCTCGCCAGCCAGAAGCGTAAAGCTGATATCCTGTACGACCTCCTGGCCGCGGTCTGACTGGACGGTCAGGTTTTCAACCGTAAGCACAGGCCCTGCAGGGTTGGATGTCCCGCGATTTACTACCAGGCTGACCTCGCGGCCGACCATCAGCTCGGCCAGATCGTCCTCGTTGGTTTCTGACGGCTTGCGTGATCCAACGACCTGGCCATTCCGGATGACTGTGATTCGATCAGCGATCTCCAGCACTTCATAGAGTTTATGGCTGATGAATATGATGCTGTGACCTTCAGCGGCCAGCCGACGCAGGACCGCGAATATTTCCACCGTCTCCTGAGGGGTAAGCACCGCGGTGGGTTCGTCGAGAACCAGAATTCGCGCCTGACGGTAAAGAGCCTTGAGTATTTCCACCCGTTGCTGCCAGCCTACCGACAGATTTTCCACCCGGGCGTCCGGATCGATCTCAAAACCGAACCGTTCACCCAATTCGATGATGCGGCGTCGGGCTTCCTGTCGGTCAAGGAAGATTACGTTGGACATTGTTTCTGCCCCGAGCAGGATATTATCGGCCACAGTAAGAACGGGAATCAACATGAAATGCTGATGGACCATGCCGATGCCGCGTGAAATGGCATCGGCAGGATCAGCAATCTGAACAGGCTGGCCGTCGAGTAAAATCTCGCCTTCATCCGGACGAGCCAGTCCATAGAGGATGTTCATGAGAGTCGACTTGCCCGCCCCGTTTTCTCCAAGCAGGGCGTGAATCTCACCCGCTCTCAGGTCAAAATCAATTTGATCGTTGGCGATGACGCCCGGGTAGCGCTTGGTGATGCCGCGCATCTGGAGCAGTGGGGGCGGGGATTGTGAGTCGCTCATGATGATTTCATAAATAATTTATTGAGATTATTTCTAAAAAAGAGGCGGCCGGCTCTGCTGGCCGCCTCTTTTAAGGATGCGGATGAAATTCTATCTATTGTCGCGGAGGACTAATTTCACCATTTGCCATCGCGGCGGTCGCCTCATCAAGTAGCGCCTGAATTTCGGGCGTAATCATGCCTTCAAACTCATGGAATGGCGCGAGACCGATGGCGGGAGGGGTGGAAGCCGCATTGTAGCTTACCGTTCCTGCCTGGAAGTTATCGCCTGCGGCACTCTCGGTAACCGCCTGAACGGTGTCCTTGAGTTTCTTTTCAGCGCTGGTGACGATACACTGTGCTAGATTGGGCAGCGTCTCAACCTGATCGACATCGACACCAATACCGTAAATGCCAGCATCACAGGCCGCTTCGAGGACGCCCTGTCCTGTCAACCCTGCGATCTGGAACAGCACGTCTGCGCCCTGACCAATGAACTGTTGGGCGATTGCCTTACCGGTGGCCGGATCGTTGAAGCCTACGGCTGGGTCCGGGTTTACTTCCTGGTACAGCGTTACAATATCGGGGTTTACCGACTGTGCACCGGCAACATAACCGGCGTTGTAAGCCACAACTGCCGGAACGTTCGTGCCGCCCACGGCGCCAATGGTACCCGTCTCGGAAAGGCTGGCCGCAACGATGCCAGCCAGATAACCGGCCTGTTCCTCGGCGAACACGATACCCTGGTAGTTAGGGAGAAGCGTGGCTGCGTCACCTGCGCAGGCGAACGTGGGATCAGGTTCACCATTCTCGTCCACACAGATACCCTGATCGACACCGATAAACCTCACATCCGGATTCTCTTTTGCGGCGATGGTCGTATCCGTACCCAGCAGGAATCCGACGGTGATAATGATATCGAAGCCCTGGTCGACGAAGGTTTGGATGTTCTGTTTGTAGTCTGAGATGTTTTCGGTGACGATCACATCAAAAGTGGCACCGAGATTCTCAGCCGCGGCCATGCCGCCTTCCCAGGAAGCCTGGTTGAACGATTTGTCCTCAAGTTGTCCAACGTCGGTAACCACACCGATCTTCAGTTCATCCTCGGCCGGTGCAGGCGTACCGGCACAGGCAGACAGCGCCAGTGAAGCGACGATCAGCAAGGTCATAACAACATACGATTTTTTCATGGATCTTCTCCTCTTAAGAAGTATATGATTTAAAGGCATGTTTTCGCCATGCCTTACGACCTTGTAAGTATAAAGTGTAATATTTTATTGTGCAAGTAAACTCACAGAAAGGCAACGTTAACGTTTTATGCCCGTTGCGGTCATGGTTTTTCATTGGAGACATTCGTCTCGATCTCGCCGTTCGCCAGACCCTCCACCGCGGCATCCATTTCCGCGACTACGGTTCCTGGAATCTCCGAATTCACTACGATAAAACCAATCGGACTTGTGGCCGCATCTGCCAGATTCCCCTCGCGGACACGCCGCATCAGATCCTGGACAGTGAAACTGGCTCGCCCCAAAATGGATGCCACCACACCTGAGCCTTTTTCTGCCAGGGCCGCGTTCTGATCCCGTTCTGCCCCGATGGCAGGGATGCCTGCCTCGGTCGCTGCCCGCAATGCGCCTGCACCTGTTTCACCTCCTGCGGCAAAGATTACATCGGCTCCCTGTTCAATTAATGCCTGTGCAGTCTCAGTCCCCCAATCTGCATCGTTAAATAAGCTCTCGCTGCCCCCGTTATCGCGGTAAACGACAATCACACGGAGGGAATCGTTGATGTGTTTTGCGCCTGCGCGAAAGCCTTCACAATAGCGCCACATGGAGTCGATGCCTGAAGTCTCACACACGCCGCCGATGATGTTTGTGCGTGTCAAACGCGCTGCAAGCAGGCCGGCTACAAATCCCATTTGATCTTCAGGGAACGTAACCGATATGAAATTCGGTATGGATTCCTCGTCAGTTTGGTTCATGCCGATGAAAACTGTGGCAGGGTGAAGGTCGGCGTTACGGAGCGTGGCGTCATGCAGGCCGATGCCGGAAGTGACGATCACGTCATATCCCTCATTTACAAAAAAGGAGATGTTCTTGTCGTAATCGCGCGGGTCGACCGACTCAATGTAAGCGGTTTGGTGAATGATCCCCTGTGCTTCGGATTGAGTCAGTCCCGCCCATGTCTCCTGGTTGATGCCATGGTCGTCCAGGCCTCTGGTGTCTGTCACCAGGCCAACGCAGAAGACGTCCCCCCGAAAACAGGCGTGCTGTTGTGTGCAGGCCGCGATGCCTGAAAAGGCAATCGCCAGAAGGAGCAGGACGATATTTTTTCGCAATATATCCCTACGCCTGGTGCGCAGCGGTTTCGGCTTGTTTTACACGCAGCATTACGGCCAGCGCAACGGCCATAAATACAGCGGCAAACAGCCACAACCAGCGATATTGATCGTTCAGGGTGTCCACCAGAATACCCCCGAGCGTTGGTCCAAGCACGGCCGCGAACTGTGCAGACAGGTAATATAAGCCGGTAAACGCGCCAATGCGTTTTTCGTCGCCATGGTCGTAGACCAACGGCAGGCTGTTCACGTTTATCAGGGCCCAAAAAATACCCATCAGAACCATGACGATCGCAAAAGTTAATGGGCTGTGTATCAGGAAATAACCGCCCAACGCGAGGACTGTAAGGCCGATCAATCCCACACGGATCGTGGGGCCGCGCCCATAACGCGTGCCAAAAGTACCGGCCGGCACAGCAAATAGAATGAACGTGACGGTCACCAATCCTGCGTATATGGAGGCTGTTCCGGCCTGCATGCCGAGTGTGAAGACTGCAAAGGAGGATAACCCCGTCTCCAGGGCATTGAACGCCATGAACCAGAAGAGAATGCCGAACAAAACATAGAGTCCGCTTTTATCCGGGTTGTTGAATACGACTTTCAGATTGTCCAGCACACCGCGTTTTTCATCCGTGGTTTCGGTTGTTATCCTGGGTGGTTCCTTTACGAAGATCAATACCACGACCAGCACGATCGTCATGGCGATCGCACCAGCCACGAAGGGGGCAGCGCGTCCGAATGAATTGAACAATATCCCGCCCCCAAAATAGGCCAGCAGACCGCCAATCCCGCCCATGAGATTGATAATGCCATTGGCCTTACTGCGTTCAGCGGGTTGGAACAGGTCTCCAAGCCAGGCTACCGTTGGCGAACGGAACAATGCCATGCCAACATTTGTAATCAATATGAAGACGGCCAAAGCCAAAATGGATTGGGCCACCGGGATAAAGACAAAACCGAGCAGCGCAAGCGGGGCACCGAGCAGTATCCATGGTTTTCGTCTACCGAAGCGGTTCCAGGTCTGGTCGCTTTTTGCCCCGACCCACGGCTGGACAAACATATTAATGATGTTGTCCCAGGTCATGATAAATAATGCCAGGCTGGGAGCCAGTCCAAA
>DATHRQ010000181.1:0-2918 GCA_035465095.1 Anaerolineales bacterium
TCGTCCACGTAATAGATCGTGAACGTCTGCGGCAACAGGTCGATCACTTCGCAAAGTTTTGCATGGGTCTGTTCGACAACCCCCGATTCATCCAGGACGGGGATGACCAAATCGACACTAAATTTGTGCTTTCTGGGAGACATAGGCTGACTATTCTACCACTCGCTTCATCCTTCGTCTCCCCCGCTCACATCGTCCCGATGTCCTTTCGGGAGGACAACCCCATGCCTGTCCGCCAAAATGGACAGCGTGCGCTCCACCTCGGCTTTTCGCTCTTCATTCGACCAGCCGAGGGCATTGGCAAGCACACCGGCGACTTCATCCACCATGTCGCGCGTGACAAGGCCCAACATGGCCAGCATGGAGCGCCGCAGAATGAAATCATCCAGGTGATGTATCTTTTCGTGTGTTGACAAGAAGATAATCTCGCGCATCGAATAATCTGGCAGCGTGCGCAACAGACGGTCTGTGCCGCCGTTCATAAAGGTGGCGATCGCTTCTGCCCGGGTACCATATCGTTCGAACAATATTGTCAACCTTTCACGCGCCACACCCGTCCATGCTGAAAGGCTTTCAACCTGTTTTTGCAGATCACCTGCATCGGGCAGATAGCCGCGTCCGCCGCCGATGGCAAGCGAGCGCGTGCTCTTCGTGCGTTTGACGCCCAGATATTCGAAGGCCTTATCCGCAGCCTGCTCGGAAAACGCACGGAACGACGTCCACTTGCCGCCGACGAGGGAGAAAACCGGGAAAGCCAGGTTGGTCCATTCGCCGCTCAAAACCTCGATGCTGTGATCGCGGGAGATCTGGGAGGCGCTCGTTGAGACCGCATGCGGCAGGGGGCGAACGCCTGAAAATTGGAAAATGATGTTTCGGCGGGACAGGCTGATGGTTGGAAAGACGCGTTTGACCATGTCCAGGAAGTAGTCGATCTCCTCGTCTGTGCATTTCACATCTTCAGGAGACTCAACCGGGATATCCGATGTACCGACCAGGACGCGGTCATACAGCGGGAAGATCAGAACAATGCGGCCATCCTCGTTCTCAAAAAAGAATTCGTGGTCTCCTATCGCTTCGCGCAGCAGATCGTGATGCAGAACGAGGTGCGAACCCTTGGTGCCGCCGATAAAACGGGACGAGAGGCCCAGTTTGCGGTTTGACTGATCGATCCACGCGCCGGTGGCATTGATGACGAGTTTCGGTTTGACATCGAAATTCTCTTCGGTCAGTTCGTCGCGCAGGATAATCATATCCTCCATGCCGCCGACCATGTTCATGTAGTTAAGCGCGCGCGCATTTGAATTTTCATGTTCGGCATCGAGCAGCACTTCGACAGCCAGGCGCTCGGGCTGCAGGATGGCGCCGTCATAATACACGGCGGTATTGACGATATCTGGATTCAGGTGTTCCCATTTTGCCAATGATTTCCTTCGCGATAAAAAACTATGCCTGGGAACGATTCGATTTCTCCCCGTGTACGCGTCGTACAACATCAAACCGATCCTGATGATCAGCGAACCGCGCTCGGCAGGTTTATCAAGACGGCCAAAAAACTTCAAGGCGGCATTCATGATCCCTGAGAAGCGTTTGAAAATGGGGATCGCTGTGGGGAGCGGCTTCACCAAGTGCGGAGCGTTTTTAAGCAACAAATTGCGTTCACGCACAGCCTCGCGCACCAGACGAAACTCACCGTTCTCGAGATAGCGGATGCCCCCATGCGCCATGTGCGAAGAGGCGCTGCTTGCGCCGGAGCAAAAGTCTCCGCGCTCGACGAGCAACACATCCACGCCGTTCAGGGCCAGTTCACGGAACACGCCGATGCCGTTGATGCCTCCGCCAACGATTAATACTGAGACTTCGGGATTTTCCCTGAGATGTGAAAGGATTTCTTGTCGGTTCATAGTTCAATGCAGGGTTTCAAGTGCAGGGTATCAGGCTCGGATACAATTTAAAACCTGACGCCTGATACGTCATTCAACCCAATCGAAGGTTCTTGTGACCGCCTTCTTCCAGCCTGAGTATAACTTCTTTCGTATTTCCGTGCTCATTTCCGGCTCCCACGATTTATCCACACCCCAATTGGTTCGCAGTTCCTTGTGATCCTTCCAAAAACCGACAGCCAGCCCGGCTGCATAGGCCGCACCCAGTGCCGTTGTCTCTGTCACTTTTGGGCGGATGACCGGCACGTTCAACATATCGGCCTGAAACTGCATCAGCAATTCGTTGAACACCATGCCCCCATCCACCTTGAGCGCGGACAATTTCACGCCCGAATCTGCTTCCATCGCGTCCAGCACTTCGCGCGTCTGATAGGCCGTCGCTTCGAGCGCAGCGCGCGCGATATGCCCCTTGTTGACGTAGCGCGTCAGGCCCGCGATGACGCCTCTCGCATCGGATTTCCAATACGGGGCGTACAACCCTGAAAACGCAGGGACAAAATAAATGCCGCCGTTATCCTCAACCGATCCCGCCAGCGCTTCCACCTCCGCCGACGATCGGATCAGTCCCAAATTATCTCTCAGCCACTGGATCAGTGCCCCCGTGATCGCGATCGAACCCTCAATCGCATAGACGGCCTTTTGATCGCCTAGCTTGTATCCCAGCGTCGTAAGCAGCCCTGCCTGACTTTTGACAGGTTGTTCGCCTGTATTTAACAACATGAAACAACCCGTCCCATAGGTGTTCTTCGCTTCGCCGGGATCGAAACAAGTCTGCCCGAAGAGTGCGGCATGCTGGTCACCGAGGTTGCCGGCGACAGGGATGTTCCTGCCGCCGTCCTCGGCGGCGAGGACGCCGCCTTGATCGTTTATGTATCCATAAACTTCAGAAGACGATCTGATCTGCGGCAATACCGCACGTGGAATATCAAGGATGCCTAAAATCTCTTTATCCCAGTCGAGCGTATTGATATTCATCAG
>DATHRQ010000182.1:0-4544 GCA_035465095.1 Anaerolineales bacterium
AAGTCATTTCAGATGCGCTGCGGGAGAAACTCACGCCGGGCGCGACGATCCATGAAGTGAAAAAACGCACCACAAAAAAACTTTTTGGCAACGATAAAATGTCGCGTATTTTTGCGATAGCCGATACGCCCAAACCCAAAGGGTTGGAAATGTTAAAAGATATCAAAAAGGATATCGTTGTTTTGGAGGAACTGGGCATCTCAGGCAATATCGGCAATATCATACGCACGTCGCTGGCGCTGGACGTGGGCGGCATGGTTCTGCTGAACATGGATCCGCTCGATCTGTATGACCGCCGTCTCATCCGTGCCAGCCGCGGCTATATGTTCAAGCTGCCGATCATGACCGCTTCGACGAAAGAGTTCCTCGATCATTGCAAGACGAACAATGAGACTTTGCTTGTGACGGTAATGGACGGCGAAAAGAGTGTGCAGGAGATCGCCTCCATCCCTGAGCGATTGCTGATCGTTTTTGGTGGTGAAAAGCAGGGCGTTTCGCCTGATGTCGAAGGTGCAGCAAACTTAAGAGTCAGGATACCCATCAGCGAGAGGGTCGAATCGTTGAACGTCTCTGCTGCAGCGGGGATCACGCTGTTCAACCGGATGAAATTCAACAGGTCCCTACAAGAGGAGTGACGTTCCCAGGAACAAATAATAAAAGGAGGCATCTGACATCTTAGCCTTAAGAAATCCCATCTCTCCATAAAGAATGGCATGCTTTTGGATGTTATTTGGATAATCCTTGCCTGTAATTGTATGGGGTTGTATAATGAATTATCTGGTTTGGAAAACTATGTTCTGGCAGGTATATGTCTGTAGCAATACTTGGCTCAGACACCCAAAGAGGAGAGGACACATTGGACAATCCAACGAAGTTGTATCAAGTAATCAAGGAAGATGGGGCTGATCTTCGCAGAATTCCAAGCATGAAACTCAAGACGGAGGATGGAAAGGAGAATGTTATTCTTTCCATGCCGTTTGAAACCCTGGTTGTTGAGGAAAGTGATGAGGTCCGCACTGGTGATGAGTACGAATGGTTAAACGTCAGACCTGTGTTTGAAGAAAAGGATTTAGAAGAAAGGGATGAAAATAAAATTGGGTGGGTCGTCAGCGATCATTTGGTGCAGATGTTCATGGCATCCTCACCCGCACCGACCATTTACACTTTCAAATTTGAGAATAAAGATCGAGATATAACAGAACAAAATTTAGAGACCGCTGTGAATGGAAAGATCTTTTCTAAAATGAAACTAACAAACAACCAGACTCAGATAACCCTTGATAAAGATTTTCAAGAAACCAAAACGTATTGGGTTACCAGAGATAATCTCAAAAAGGTGACCATCTCACCAAAGGTTACCTAGTTTAACCTGTATCAGTTTTGAGCACATCGAAATCCAAGATCGGCATTGGCTCCAAATGCACCGCTTGGGTTGGTATACATTTCAAGAGATTTGTCTGGATTTACGCTGCCATATTCCTGTAAAAAAAACCAATCGACGATGTTCACATTATCCAGGTTTTCATCCCACTTTGAGAGCGATCCTGGTGCTGTCTCCGTTAAGTATGAGGATGTCCATTCGTAGTGAGCACTTAAAGCGAAACTTTCATCTGGGCTTGGGCTGGTGATATTTCCAACAGCTTGTTCCCATTCCGGTGCGCTGGGCAATCTTCGTCCAATCCATTTGCAATACGTTGTTGCTTGAACAATGGTCACCCAAACCACAGGGTCTTCGGTTTTGGCCGGATGATTGAAGTCAGCAGACCCGACAGGTGGCGTACACTTATCAACTTTGACACATAGACCATACACTCTGTTCGTGACAGGGTGCAATTCGATATGAAACTCTGGGAGATCAATGGTTTGGGATCGATCTATTAAGTAAAAGTCAATACTCCCCGCCGGAACGGTCATCATCGTGCTTAGGTCCTGGGCTTGTTTCCTGGCGATGGACTCTTCTACATACGGTCTGACCAACAGGAAAATCACTCCCAACATACCGGCAATCAAACCGATTAGAATGCCCATTGTAATTCTACGTTGACGCGTGTTTCCCTGCCTGCTTTTGAGCACATACTCGCGTTGAAGATCCGTGGGACGGGGATCTTTGTTGGCATTGGTTACCAGCTGCTGTTCCGCGTCGTCCAGATCCTTTCCACGCAACAGGAAACCGTTTTCCTTATTGGCACGTTCCCATTCCAGCGCCTTGACCTGCAAGCGCCGCTGGGTTTTCAACCACTCATAATCAGTGTCGAGGGCAGTAAACAGGGTGTTGAGTTGTTGATTGAAGTCGAAGTTTGGCGTGAAAAATATGAAATTCAGGTGGGCCAGGGATGCAGGAACATCCTCCCAGACAATATCATCAGGAACAACAGGGATCAGACGTTTACCATTTTTTACAGCGATATTTAGTTCATCCTGGCAAACTTTTGAGGCGATCCAATCCGGGCTGACGATGGCGAGGAAAGTATCCGCATCTTCGATGCCCCTTTCGATCTCTTCCATCCAATCTACAGTGGGCGGAATACCCTCCCAATCCACCCAGATGTCCACGTCACGTTTTTGGAATTCTTTTGCGAGTTGCCGACAGAACTTTATGTTTTTTCGTGAATATGAAACAAAGACCCTTGCCATACATGCTCCCTCTATGCCGCCAAGTTGGTTCGAGTTGGAAAATGATCGATTACGGGAAACAATCACATTTTACATTAAAAGGTTCATTTCTCCCGTACGGATGTTTGGTCTTCAAGCAAGTCAAATATCAACCAAGGCATGTAGCGGTAAAGGGAACATCAAATATTAAGTGGAACAGTTATGTTCTGTCAGTTTTGGTTCTCTTGACATTCAGGGCTGTTGTATAGCCGACCCAGGCTGCAATACCGTAGAACAAAAGGTCCATGAACTCGAAAGCCAGGGTGAAGATTTCGATGACTGCGGCCGGAGTGAGCAGGAAGAAAAAGAACACTTCCATGAAGGATGCGCCTTCTTCACGGGCGATAAGACCTGAATAGAACAGCAGGTTTCCAAGCACGCATCCGATCAGGGCCAGCACCGCGCTAGAAATGCCAAAGATGGGGGTTTTGCCTCTGCCAAAATAATTGACGGCCAGACCAACCAGATAGCCAACGCCGATCGCCATCCATCCGATCTGATAATTTGTGAAATATGTGACAGCACCCCATACGACGGCGCCGACCAGCATGGCAAGGCCGCCTCCGATCAACCCCATGAGCAGGTTTGAATCGATATCCATTTGTTCGTCGACGGTGGGCAGAGCTGAAGGAACAGATGAGTCGTTCATTTTGCATTCTCCTTTATGATGGATTTGATTGGGTGTAATTACCACCTATTAACAGTATACGACTCTGTCTTTCCAATTTCTACAACCAATTGGTACTGGTTTATGGATAATATTCAGGTAATCAGCTGCTCGCCCCGCTATACCGTTTCAACCCCGCTTTCCATATTTGCGAAGCGACGATGAAACTTGCGATCCCGATACCAACGAACATCATTACCTGGGCTGCATCCAATTCCTGCCGTAATCCCTGAAGCGGAACAGTGGTGGCGACAGCGATGGGGATCAAGTAGGTAACGATGATCTTCAACCAAACAGGGTAAACGGTCACAGGGTAACGCCCAGCATCCAGAAGCGCCTGGAGCAGGGTGACATTGTTATCGAACTTGGTGAAGTAGAACGTGAACGCGATCAAGACGATCCACAGGCTGTAGATGACGATCGCGCCAGAGATGGTCAGCAGTATGAAGTTGAGAATGCTGGCCGGCGTGGAAACATCGCCAGCCATGTTAACACCGATCATGATCAATACGATGGCCAACAATAGATCCCAGATGCGCCAAATGTTCATGCGTGAGAACGTGACCAGGAACATACTGCTGACGGGCTGGAGGATGGTGTAATCCATCGAGCCGTCACGGATGGATTGGTTGAACTTTTCGGTATTGGGCCAGATCAACAGCATCATCATCGTATTCACAAGGCGAAAGACGCCCAACAACGCGATCAGTTCGCCAAAGCCCCAGCCACCGAGTGTATCGGTATTGCTAAAGATGATCGATAAACCCAGCAATTCCCAGCCGAGCCACATGATGTTGAGCAGGATGTTGATGACCGTATCTGCACGATAGGCGACAGCCATTTGAAAATTGACCTTGAAGAAGGTGGAGATAAGTTTGAAAAAGTGCATGCTCAGGCTCCCACCGCCGAGAAACGTTTGACGCCTTCACGCCAGACCCAGCGGAACAGGACCAATGCAACGGCCAGCCAGGTCAGGCCGGAAATATATCCCTGTGTGATCTCAGCCGTCGTCAGGTTTCCCTGAATGATCTGGATGGGGACATAGATCAGCAGTTGAAAGGGCAGAAATCTTGCGATGTTCTGGATCACATCAGGCATGAGCTGCAGGGGGACGAATTGGCCCGAAAACAAAAGAGCCAGCGCATAATAAAACTCATGGATGGAAAAGACGCGCGTTGTCCAGAAGGCGATGGATGTGATCGTGCCGGATTAAAGGAAGTTGACC
>DATHRQ010000183.1:0-2518 GCA_035465095.1 Anaerolineales bacterium
ACATCAAATACTCCAAGACGCAGGTCACGCAGAATGCCAACCCGTTCGAGCGTATCCACCTCCGAATGCAGGTAATGGACCTTCATGCCCAGCTCCTGCAAATACTCGGATAGATCTTCGGACATCCGCTTGGTGAGAGTCGTGACCAGGACACGCTCGCCTCTTTCCACCCGCTGCCCGATCTCTCCGATCAGATTATCGACCTGGCCCTGGGTCGGCCGCACTTCCACCTCGGGATCCACGAGTCCCGTTGGGCGGATGATCTGCTCAACGATCTGATCAGCCTTCTCCATCTCGTACGGTCCCGGTGTGGCGGAGGTGTAGATCGTATTGCCCATCACTTCCTCGAACTCCTCAAACTTGAGCGGACGGTTGTCCAGCGCGCTTGGCAAACGGAAGCCATATTCGACAAGCGTTTCCTTACGTGAGCGGTCGCCGTTGTACATGCCGCGCACCTGCGGAATGGTCATATGACTTTCATCCATCACAAGCAGATAATCGCTGGGCAGGAAGTCGATCATCGTCCACGGATGGGTACCGGGCGCACGGCGGTCGAAGTGACGGGAGTAGTTTTCGATCCCGGAACAATAACCAACTTCTCTAAGCATCTCAAGATCATAACGTGCGCGCTGTTCAAGCCGCTGTGCTTCCAAAAGTTGGCCGTTATCCTTGAAGATTTTCAATCGCTCTTCCAGTTCAACTTCGATATCCTTGATGGCTTCCTTCATTTTGTCGGCCGCAGTCAGATATTGCTTGGCAGGGAAGATCGAGACTTCCTCCATTTCGTCGAACACTTCGCCAGTCAAGGGGCTGAACTGCATGATCCGTTCCACTTCGTCGCCAAAGAAGGTGATCCGATATCCGCGCTTCTCTTCATAGGCGGGGATGATCTCCAGGGTGTCGCCGCGCACGCGGAAGGTGCCGGTACGCAGATCCATATCGTTGCGTTGATATTGCGATTCGACCAATCTGCGAAGCAGGGCGTTTCGTCGATACAGCTCGCCGACCTTGAGGATCACCGCCCCTTTCGTGAACTCATCGGGAGAACCCAGGCCGTAGATGCAGGACACGGATGCCACAATGATCACATCCCGCCGGGACATCAATGCAGTGGTCGACGCCAGCCGCAGACGCTCGATCTCCTCATTGATATCCGTCTCCTTTTCGATGTAGAGATCGTGACGAGGCACGTAGGCTTCCGGTTGATAATAATCGTAGTAGGAGACAAAATACGAGACCGCGTTCTCAGGAAAAAACTCCTTGAACTCGGCATACAACTGGGCTGCAAGAGTCTTATTATGCGCCATGATAAGCGCAGGCTTTTGCAGCTCCTGAATGACAGATGCGATCGTAAAGGTCTTGCCGGTGCCGGTCGCGCCGAGCAAAACCTGATGTTTCTTTCCGTTCTTTATGCCGTCCACCAGGCTGCGGATGGCTTCGGGCTGGTCGCCCATTGGTTGAAAGGGGGCTTGAAGTTTGAAATCCATGGTTTATTCTCTGGGTATGATTAAGGGGAACGTGTGTTCTATATTTTATCATGCTTCGGGGCGTCAAAACCCGATCGGGCAGAATCAGGCTGATGCAGGGAACGATACGCAACATCCATGTGGATGTATAATGACGAAATTAGTTTCAAGAGGAGACATAGAAGTGGAAATCGCATTACATGTTTTCAGCGGACTGCTGATCTTAAGCGGAGGGATTTGGTTTCTGAAGGGAATCAACATCCTGCCAGGGAGTTTTATGTCCGGCGATCCGCAATGGTCTATCAATGGAGTATTGCGATTGTTATCGGTATTGTGTTGATTTTTTTAGGAAGACGGCGAAAATAATTCAGGATGTCCAACGAGTATCGCATTGGTGAAAAAGTGCAGGTCTATCTAAACGAGAATTGGTTCGAAGGCACCATCGTCCGCATTGAACCGTATTCCGAACATCGAAGTTTTCATTGGGTCGAACTCGATGACACTGCACAAGCCGTGCTGGGCATGAAGCAAATCTCAGTATTTAACCCAAAGAATATAAGAAAAGCATGACTCAGATCGATGTAAAGCAACTGGTTGAGGAAGCCATCGCCTCACGCTCAACGCTGTTTGACCCGCGCCACGAATCGGCATTCCGCCTCTTCAACGGATTCCACGAGGGCTATCCTGATCTCACACTGGATGTGTATGGCCGTACCCTTGTTATTCACAACTACGCCGACGAACCACGCGGCAACAAGGAGTTGATCCAGGAAGCCATTGAACATTTGCAGCAGACGCTGGACTGGCTGCACGCTGGTATTATTAAAACCCGAAAGGGATCAACACAGCAGGAAAAACGCGGACAACTCGTCTTTGGTGAAAAGATCGACCGCAGGATCAAAGAACATGGAATCTGGTACGCAATTGACCTGACGATGAACCGTGATGCGAGTTTTTATCTCGACACAGCGCTCCTGCGCAAATGGCTTACAGAAAATATGGAGAGCAAATCCGTGTTGAATACATTTGCGTACACAGGCAGTTTGGGAGTC
>DATHRQ010000184.1:0-8501 GCA_035465095.1 Anaerolineales bacterium
ACGAAATGTCCGTGTACAGGGATTTGGTATCGCGCATACCGCTTACGACCTCGCCGATGGTCACGGTATCCACAACGACATCGGTATGTTCCTTGGCGAGTACGCGGATGCGTTCCCGCCATGCGGGCAACTGGGCAGCGATCTTTTCATGTAATATCATCTTTCCTCCGATAAAACTGTGTTATTGGGGGAGCTGGTGATTAAATTTTGAAAGGCACCGGGAAACAACACTCTCCATAACGACATTATTATAGTTATTATAGTTCAACCAATTTTTTCAACGCTTCGTGGGTCTCCTGCACCGCGGCTGCGGACGTATCGAACATCGCTTTTTCATCTGCATCCAGCGTATACTCGATTATCTTTTCCATGCCGTTACGGCCCAGCATGACCGGCACGCCGAAGTACATATCCTTCAGGCCGTATTCGCCGTCCATGTAGGCAGCGCAGGGGACGATCAAATTCTTGTTCTTGAGGATCGCCTCCGCCATTTGCGCACAGGCGGCGGAAGGCGCATAGAACGCAGAACCGGTCTTCAACAAATTGACGATCTCGCCGCCGCCCTTGCGCGTGCGTGCCACGATCGCGTCCAATTTGTCAGCGGGAATATATTCCTTCAACGGGATCCCGGCCACGTTGGAATGACGCGTCAGCGGGACCATCTCATCGCCATGCCCGCCCAGAACGTAGCAGTCGATATTCTCGACGCTCACACCGGTCTCCATAGCAACAAAAGCCCGCATGCGGGCCGAGTCCAGGATGCCGGCCTGTCCGATCACACGTTCGCGCGGCAGCCCGGTCTTCTTCATCGTCAGATAGGCCATGGTATCGAGCGGATTGGTCAATATGATGTAGATGGCATCGGGCGAATATTTGAGCGTTTCAGTTGCGGCTGTGCCAACGATATCCGCGTTCGTTTTCAACAGATCGTCGCGGCTCATGCCCGGCTTGCGCGGCAGGCCTGCGGTAATAATGATAATGTCTGAACCCTTGGTGGCATCGTAATCGTTCGCCCCAACGATCTCAACATCCTTGCCGATGATCGGCATGGCCTCTGTCATATCGAGCGCCTTCCCCTGCGGCATGCCCTCCACGATGTCCACCAAAACAAGGTCGGCAAGTTCGCGTTCCGCGAGCCAGTGTGCCGTGGTGGAACCGGTCATCCCGGCGCCAATAACGGAAATTTTATTCATTGATCCTCCAGAAAATTCTTGTGTAGTAGATTTTATCCGAAAAACTACCGGATTTAAGTACAATTTGTCATTTTTTTCCTATGATAAGGGACAAAAAACAGCGGCGCAGTTGGCGTCGCTGTTTCGCATCATGCTGACCCTTCGAATCGTGACAAACTTTATTCTGATTCGGCCTCGAGGAACCTCGTCGCCTGAATGGCCGCCGCCGCCCCCATGCCGGCCGAGGTCACCACCTGGCGAAAATGCGGGTCTGCCGCTTCCCCGGCGGCAAAGACACCCGGCACGTTTGTTTCCATCTTTTCATTCACCTTGATATAGCCTCGATCGTTCATATCCAGTTTGTCTATAAACATCTGTGTGTTGGGCGTATGGCCGATAAAAATGAACAAGCCATCTGTTTCCATGATCGTTTCGTCGCCTGTCTTGACATTTTTCAACTTAACGGCCTCAAGTTTATCGGTTCCGACGGTCTCTGTGACGATCGTATCCCAAATGAAATCGATCTTGGGATGGTTCATTGCACGTGTTTGTAATATCGCACCGGCCCGCAACTCATCACGACGGTGGACGATGGTCACAGACGATGCATAGCGCGTGATGAATATTCCCTCCTCGAGAGCGCTGTCTCCGCCGCCAACGACAACCACCTTCTTGTCCTTGAAGAACCAGCCGTCACAGGTGGCGCAATACGATACACCCCGGCCGGTCAATTCCACTTCGCCGGGTATTTCGAGGTGATTCGGGCTGGCGCCTGTCCCTATAACCAGCGTATCCGCGAGATATTCGCCGGAATCCGTCGTCACTTTGAAGGGGCGTTTCGACAGATCCACTTCGTTCGCCACATCGAACTCGGTCACTGAACCAAAGTTTTCAGCCTGCTTTTGAAATAGTTCGCCCAGTTGCGGTCCGCCCACACCTTCAGGAAAACCCGGGTAGTTCTCGATGGTATAGGTCAACGCGGCCTGTCCGCCCAACTGCATGCCCGTCAATACAACGGGCTTAAGTTCCGCACGCGCTGCATACAACGCAGCGGAAAAGCCGGTGGGGCCCGATCCCAGGACCAAAATTTTTACGTGTTTTGCATTTCCATTTGATGACATACTTTATGTAAATTCCTCGCTACTAGTTTACTTTCCTGCTTTAAGACGATGCGGTTCGCCCGTTCTTTACTGATACAAATTCTAACAGTAGTTGGAATCTTAAAGGATTTCAATTCATTTAACTTCCAGGAAAGGGCCTATTCCTTCACCCGCTCGATCTTCGCTCCCAACGCACGAAACTTTTCATCCACATCCTGATAGCCGCGTTCGATCTGGCTGATGTTCCTCACAACAGACGTGCCCTTTGCGGCAAGCGCCGCCAGTAACAGCGACATGCCTGCGCGGATATCCGGGCTTTCAAGATTATCGGCATACAATTGATTTGGTCCCTGAACCAGACAGCGATACGGGTCACACAGGATGATCCTGGCGCCCATGCCCACCAGCTTATCTGTGAAATACATTCGCCCGGAGAACATCCAATCATGGAACATGATCGATCCGCTGGCCTGGGTGGCAACCGTGATCGCAATACTGATCAGGTCGGTCGGGAATGCAGGCCACACATTGGTCTTTACCTCGGGAATCGCTCCATCCAGATCCGGAAGGACTTGAAGCTCCTGACCGGCTGGGACGATCAGGTCATCGTCCTCGACATTCCAGGTCACGCCCATGCGCTCGAAGATATGCCCGATCATACTCAAATTGTCCACGCCGGCGTTTTTAATGCGGACACTTCCGTGCGTTATCGCCGCCGCACCTACAAAGCTGATGACTTCCAGGTAGTCCGGCCCGATCGTGAATTCACCGCCATGAAGTTTTGACACGCCTTGAATATGAAGCGTATTCGAGCCGATCTCTTCAATCTGCGCGCCCAGTCCGTTCAGAAAATGACACAATTCCTGAACATGCGGTTCAGAGGCGGCATTGCGAATGACCGTGTCGCCTGTCGCTGTGACAGCCGCCATGATCGCGTTTTCAGTCGCGGTTACGCTGGCTTCATCCATGAGAATATCGGCGCCTTGCAAACCGTCTGCATTGAATAAAAATCCGCGATCATATTCCACCTCTGCGCCAAGGGCACGCAGTGCAATAATGTGCGTATCGAGTCTGCGGCGGCCGATCACGTCTCCTCCGGGAGGCGGCAACTTGAAAGCGCCGATCCGTGCTGCCAGGGGACCGGCCACCAAAATGGAGGCGCGGATGCGGCGGCAAAGGTCCGGATCGAGTTCCGCAGGTTTGAGGTCCCGGGCTGTGATGCGCCACGAGCCAGCCTCCAACTGTTCAACATGAGCGCCCAGGCTTTCGATCAAGTTTCTCATCACACTCACGTCTTTTATTTGAGGTAGGTTATTCAGAACGATCGGCTCATCTGTTAACAGGCAGGCAGCCAATAATGGCAGTGCAGCATTTTTATTTCCTGCAGGAATCACCTCGCCGTGTAAAGGAACCCCTCCTTCGATCAAGAATTTTTCCATATTTATCTCCAGACAAACGTCCGCGCGATTGTAAGACATATCACGAACTCATGCAAGCACATTACAGTTGGCTTACACGGGGTTACTTGATACAAACAGGTTCCGCTTTCGCATATAATATGATGAAATGGATATCTCCCTACTCATCCCTGTAGCACTCGGCTGGATCGCGGGTTTATTTGTAAATTACGCATCTGACGTTCTGCCGCACACACGCCGCTTCAGCCAACCTGTCTGTCGAAATTGTCAGGCCGCATTTTCATGGACAGACTATTTAACCATGCGAGCCTGCCAAAATTGCGGGACTCGACGCAGCCTGCGCACTTGGATTGTGCAAATCGTCTTTGTCGCTTCGTTTCTATACTTTTGGCTATTTCCGCCTGTCGGGCTGGGTCTTGTCCTAGGATTGATCGTACTCACCTACTTTGGCTTGATCATCGTGATCGATCTTGAACACCGCCTGATCCTGCATCCGACCAGTTTGGCAGGTGCGGTATTAGGACTGATTGTCGGGATATTCATTTATAGTAAACGGGAGAGTATTCCAGCCGCGGCTGTGTCCTCGATTTTGGGAGGCGCTGTCGGTTTTGCCATTATGTTTACTCTCTACCAATTCGGCACCTTGGTGGCCCGCATACGGGCAAAAAGAATGCAGGCTGCGGGACAAGGCAGTGACGATGAAGAAGCGCTCGGCGGCGGAGATGTATATCTCGCAGGCGTTTTGGGTTTGATGCTGGGTTGGCCCAATATTATCCTCGGCTTAACCTATGGCGTTTTGGTCGGAGGAGTGGTCAGTCTTTTGGCGATCATCCAGTTATTTATCAAAAGACGGTATACACAAAATTCGTTGATGATGTTCATCCCATATGGCCCGTCGCTCATTCTCGGGGCCTTTTACGTGCTATATTTCTTCTAAATTACAAAAGTGTACGTTGTAATTTGTTACATTTAGTACGAATGTCTTATTGGACTGAACAACTTGTATATTAAACTATTTATAGAAGTTATTTTTATTAAGGAAGCAGAGAACAGGAAAGAAACATGGCCTTTTTAAAGTTCGACCCCCATAAAAGCAAGGCGCAGGCTATTGTAGAGTTTGCCATTGCGCTGCCTATCTTGCTGCTATTGTTATACGGAATTATTGAGACAGGACGTCTGCTTTTCATGTATTCAACAGTAGTGACGGCAAGTCGCCAAGCTGCTCGTTATGGTTCAGCCACCGGTCAGGGAATCACCACCACACTTCCACGTTATCAGGATTGCGCAGGAATGCGTACCGCGGCGAACAATGCCGGGTACTTGGGGGCTTTCGACACCATTGAACTCAAATACGACACGGGTCCTAGTGACCCATCCCCAGTCCCGTATTGCACTGGCGCAACTGATACAAGTCTTACTGCTGCCACACTCAGCGACAACAAGCATAGGATCGTGGCGACGGTCACCGAGCAGTTCAACCCGATCCTACCCAACCTTGTTCCATTTATATCCCGTCCAATTTCCGCGACCAGTGCGCGAACCGTTATCTTAAGCGTTTCTATCGTTGTGACCCCCCCATTCACGCCAACGTTCACACCCAGCCCAACGTTTACGCCAAGCCTCACGTTTACGCCAAGCCTTACTTATACGCCATCGAGAACACCAACGATCACGCCGACTTTACAATTTACACATACACCAAGCGTGACATCTCCACCTCCCACGGCGACCAGAACACGAACGCCGACGCCAATCCCGGGAACTCCGATCACGGGCTGTAATACGGCGCTCACACTTGGGTTGCTCACAAAATCAGGAAACACGATGAGCCTGAACGTTGCCAACTCTCATGTTGCGCCGTTGCAAATATCAGTGGTCAATGTTCAATGGAACCACGATAAAGGTCACCAATTAGGTGCTGACAAAACTTTGATCCTGCAAAACGTAACCTTGGGAGGTCCCATCTGGAGCGGCAGCCAAAGTGGACCATCCTGGCCGGTTGTACCGACTTCCGCGGGTATATTCCCACCCGGAGCGACATCAACACTAACGTTCACGTTCCACCAATCCTACGATAACTGGGACAACACAGAATCGGTCACGATCAATCTTGCCACACCCGGTTGCGAGACTGCAGTATTTACTCAAGACCAGCATCAATAACAGAAGAGAGAGCTTAGATGAAAAATATTAAATCTGAACGCGGACAAAGTCTCGTAGAATTATCCATCAGCATCCTGATACTACTCGTTCTTCTTTCAGGCGCAGTTGAATTCGGCATGGCATTTTTCCAGTTTGTACAACTGCGCGATGCCGCCCAGGAAGGCGCTTTATACGGCTCTATAAACCCCGCAGATAATACCGGGATCGAAGCCCGTGTACGTAATTCATCCAATTCTCCAGTCAACCTAACTGATACGAGCGCGGTTTCAGTCACAATCACCTTAAGTGGCCCAGCCTGCGAAGGGAATGCAATAACAGTAAGAGTTTCATTCAACCATCAGGTATTTATGCCTTTTATGTCTCAAATAATAGGATCAACCGTTCCCCTCAATGCAACGGTCACAGATACGATTCTGTCGCCGGTGTGTCCATAAGTATTGGAGTTTCCCATGAAAAAGATAACAAAAAACAACGAAAGAGGTCAGGCGCTCGTTATCATTGCTTTGGCAGCGGTTGCGTTATTCGCTTTTGCGGCACTGGCTATTGACGGAAGCAATGTCTTCTCAGACCGCCGTCATGCCCAGAACGCGGCAGATACATCTGCCATGGCTGCAGCGCTGACAAAGATCCGCAACGGAACATGGGAAGCAGACGGCCTGGCTCGTGCGGCAAGCAACGGTTACGACGACAACGGCACATCAAATGAGGTCAGCATATACAGTCCGCCGATAGATGGCATTTATGCCGGCAACAGCCAATATGTCCAGGTGAAGATTATTTCACATGTGAATACTTTTTTTGCACGTGTGATCGGCATTCCGCAGGTTACGAATCGCGTGGAAGCCGTGACCCGTGCGATGCCCTCAGCCATTACTCCCTTGTTCGGTGGAAATGCAGTTGTAGGTCTCGCTCCTCATGATTGCAAGGCAGTAGTGTATCAAGGCAACGCAAACACGACAGTTACAGGCAGCGGCATTTTCGCCAATTCAGATTGTGCCGATGCTGCATTCTTCAACAATAGCTCATCAGCAGACTTGACCGTCCCTTGTTTAACCTCTGTCGGCGGAATTACCTATAATCCAGGCTCCGTAAATGTTTCTGGTGGATGTATCAGCAGTGGTGCAGCCCCCTATCCTTATCCTCCGGAAAATTTCTATTTACCGAATGTTGTGTGTCCAACAGGTGGCTCCCAGAGTGGAAACACGCTCAACCCTGGCACCTATTCCGGGCAATTTCCTCCCAGTGGTGTGACAGTGCTTAGCAGTGGCGTCTATTGTGTAAATGGAGATTTCCGTGTAAATGCCAACCAAACACTCACTGGGAATGGTGTGTTCATCGTGATGCAAAGCGGTGATGTGTTTTTCAACGGCAGCGCAACCATTAACTTGAGCGCAATTCCCGGACCAATGAATCCCGATACCAATCCTTATGGCGGTTTGCTCATATACATGCCAATGTCCAACTCAGGGAATATCACGATCAACGGCAATTCCGGGTCGAGTTTCACCGGCACCATTCTTGCCCCTTCAGCTGATATAGCCATCAGCGGGACCGGAGGAACCGGCTTCCATGGTCAAATTATTGGCTATACAGTTGACCTTTCTGGTACGTCGGATACATCGATTGTTTACAATAACAACGATAACTGGAATCCATTGATCCCGGCTCAACTTCAAATCGCCCAGTAAGCATTTGAAAAAAGTATTAACCGGGAGGGCTTGTTATGTCCATAACAAGCCCTCCCGGTTTTTTTATCCGTCGCTTCTCACTCTGCCCAGACCTGCTCCTAATTAATCAGGTATAATTCCGCTCACACTTTTTCGACGACAGGAGGTGAACCGACAATTTAATTTCGGGAAAGACAGCGCATGACCCCGTGTTTTCGCGGGGTGACGAGGATAAGGGTTCTCCATCGCAGGATGGAGCAAAGGACGCAAAAGCGTCTGAAAATCGACAGATCAGCGGAAGCCCTTCGGGTGTACCATCCCCCGTTTTATCTTTCCCTCCGAACTAATAAACTTTGCAACAACACCACGCGAGCAATTGCGCGGACAAAACTGCAAAGAGTGGCATCTATCATGTCATTGCGAGGAACGATCGCTGTGACGAAGCGTCGCGTGGCGCCGTAGCGATACAATCTCTAAAATAGTGGGAGATTGCTTCACCCCTTCTGGGTTCGCAATGACAATATATTAACGGAGGAATCCCCCATGTGTGGAATCGTAGGTTATATCGGGCCGCGTGATGCGACACCGATTATTGTCAATGGCCTGAAAAGGCTTGAATACCGCGGATATGATTCGGCTGGAGTCGCCGTCTTGGATGGTGACCAGATCGAAGTCCGGAGAGACGCGGGTAAGTTATCCCAATTAATAGATCTGATCACAAAATCCCCCATCGAGGGAGCGCCCGGCATCGGCCATACGCGTTGGGCCACTCACGGCGCACCCAATGCACGTAACGCTCATCCGCATCTCGGCCAAACGAAGCGGGTGGTGGTCGTTCAGAACGGCATCGTCGAAAACTTCCTTGAAATCAAGGATGAGTTGATCGCCGAAGGCGTGGAATTTCAATCGGAAACCGACACCGAAACCATCGTGCATCTCGTGGAGCATTATCTTGCAACCGGGATCGGGCTCGTGGAAGCT
>DATHRQ010000185.1:0-1600 GCA_035465095.1 Anaerolineales bacterium
TCACCTGTCCGCGCCCCTTGGGAAGCACCATATAGATCGGCTCCTCGCCGTCGGTCGCACCTGCACTGAGCGAAGACGAAGTGACGCGCGCCAACTCCCTCAAGGCCTGGGCCGGGACGATTGCCGAAACAGGAGCAGGCACGGGCGCAGAAAGGACCGCATTTCGGACGGAGAGTCTAAATCCGTCGGCTGCGGCCATCGTCAGTTTATCCTCATCCACTTGAATGAGAACGCCCATCAGAACGGGACGCGCCTCATCGGAGGAGGCCGCAAAAGCCACCTGATGGATCATCTCACGGAAGTCGCCGGCGTTGATCTGTATGGCGTCGTCCAGTTCGGGAACCGGCAGGGGCGGAAACTCCTGTGCATCGATACACTTGATATCGTTGGTGGATGTGCCGCCGCGCACGTTTAGAGTTTGTGTGCTCACATCGAGTTTCAAACTCACCTGGTCGTCTGGCAGGGTACTGACCAGATCGTTGAACGTGCGTGCAGGCACGGTTGTTGATCCCTCCTCCTCGATGCGTGCGGGAATCCAGCAGGTGATTCCCATTTCAAGGTTGGTTGCGGAGAGCCGCAAACGCCCTTCGTCAGACGCGATCAATACATTCGCCAGCACAGGCAGCGTACTGCGCGGCGAAACAGCTTTTGAAACGATTCCCAAACCACGTGCCAGATTTTCCTGAAGGACAGTTACTTTCATGGCGTCTCCTCTATCGATAATAACCCTCTTATTTTACATCATAAAATATAAGTAGAGGCGACCCGTCGATGCCATTCAGCGATATTCATCGCTCATTGATTCCACAGTCAAATGTGGAAATCAATTCCTGATGGGTCGCCCCCGCACAATTTAGAATCCCGCAATCATCGATATGCCCATTGCCAGCAGGACAAACAGCATCTGCAAGGCAAACAAAGCCGCGAAGATATACACAACAAACGTCCATGCCGAACGTGTCGGTTTTTTCTTTTGGACTTTCTGACCCTCGGCCAGCATCTGTGTGGAAAGCGCCGCCTGCGCCGCATCATCTGCCCACACAAGATTCGCCGCTTCGTTCTGGACGACGATCCTGTTCCCGTCAAACGATCTGATCCAAGCTGGAGGGTCCACTGCCACCTCTCCGTCAACGATGACCGCCTTGAAATCACCTTCCGGCTTCTCGTCCGGAGGCGCGACCGTCACCTGTACCTTTGCTTCCGACTTCACCAGCGCAGCTTTGACCGAATCAACAAACCCATCGCCCGAGTCAACGATCAACACCGAGTAGGCGCTTTGCTTCTCCGCCAGCGCATCGGACAACGATGCCCCATCCGCACGCAGCTCATTGAAGTGATAGACCAGCACCACGCCGAACAAAAACAACAGTTGGATGAAATTGAGAAGCTCCTCCACGAAACCGCTGCCCGGGTCGCCCGTCAACAACGCCCTAAGGAGCAGGTACATCAATCCAACTGCGGTTACCATTCCGCCGATAACAGAAGCGAATAAAACGACATATAGATAAGATTTGCGGATCAACGACCTGCGCGCATGGTCGCCCATCTCGCCTTCAGACAAAGCCTCGGCCTGCATGGGTCGCCAGTTCATTAACCAGAG
>DATHRQ010000186.1:0-4773 GCA_035465095.1 Anaerolineales bacterium
GATAGACAAGGTTATTCTCGAACGGTGCGATCGCCACGCTGCCCCTGATCTGTACCGAGCTGAACACTTCCGCGCCGTTGTCGGGTGACTCGATCGTGATCGTGCGGAGCCTGTCGTCCGGCGTGAAAGTGACGTAATCGATCATATCCAGTTGGCCGTGAAAGAGTTGATAATGTCGTATGGTATGCAGCGTCGGACAGCACATCGGTTCGTCCGATCTGTGGATGGTCGCATCAAGAAAGATGCCGTCCGCGTCGATCGAGAGTTCATTGATCTGCGGGCGATCATCCACCCACACCGACGTCTGATACACGGGCTGTCCGTTCATATCGGAAAAAACGACAAGAAAAACGAACACCCCCGAACCACCATAATTCTCAGCAACGAGCGCGACATATTCATCCGTACCGTCATCATTTAGATCACCGCGGGCCGTAAAATCGGTCATGATGACCGAAACAAAATCCTCGCCACCTGGCGTTCCTCCTTCAAACCTGCCGTCTGTCAATTGCACGACGCGCAGCGCATCGACAAAACCGAGTTGATATTCCGCGTTGTGGAGTTTGGTCACATATTCGGGCGCGGGTGTAGACGTCTCGGACGGAGAGGTGGGCTCAGGGGTAGATTCAGGCGTCGGGGAGGCTGAATCGAAACTTCTGCATGAGGCCAGCAGCAGACAGGCGGTCAATATCCAAATTACGGGAGGACGGGAAACCATGTCATGCCTCCGTCAGCGGTCTTATACAATGAACGATGATTGGTCGTCGGGTCGAGCGCGATCACCCAACCCGTACTCGGACTGACAAAATCCATGACGGCAAACGTATCGCCGAACTTCACATCCGGCGGGATGATGCTCCACGTGCGCCCCGCATCTCTCGTAACGTAGAACTGGCTGCCGTTATAAATGACAGCCTCCTCCGCTGACAGGAAGTCCGCTGGGCCGCCATCGGGGATGAGCGTGGGAGTCAGCGTCCAAGTGTTACCGCTGTCATAGGAAATATAAATCGCGAGGTTTGTAGAATCCGATGAGATGCGCATTGCCAGGAAGGCATCGTTCGGCGTAACAAATTCGAGTTGTTCGATGGTTATATCAGCGTTCTCTGCCTCTGGCGGCAGGGGGATCGAAGCCTGTTCCCAAAGTTGGCCGGCGTTATACGTGCGATACAGATAGGCCGCGCCGGGCGTGTACACAACGCCATATACCCAGGCCGTTTTCAAGTCTGACGGCGCAATACCGAACTTGAGGCCCCCAAGCGGAAGCGAATCGCCGGCGTCCGCACTGTTGGGATCGTTGATAAATGTTTGCTGCCAATCCTCACCGCCATCCCTAGTTTGATAGACCGCAACCGCGTTGGAGCCGGCGCCTACGCCCAGGTCGGCCAGCACCCAGCCGTTACTTGGGTCCAAAAATCGAATGTGCCCGCGGCTGAAGGGCGTGCTCGAACTCGACCACGTTAGGCCGCCATCGGTGGTGCGGTACAGATGTCCGCTGTTGGGATAGTTTTCAAAGTCAGGCAAATGCACCCAGGCATGGTTGTTATCCAAAACAAAAATATCAACGTTGTACCCGGCCTCTGCAACATCCTGCGGCGTGACGTTGTACCAGGTAGTGCCTCCGTCATTCGTACGGACGATGTGAGTCTCGGTCACGCCCCAGCCGTCCAGTGAATTGAGAAAACGGATCGTAATAAGCTGCGGGCCTTCGACCAGCGGCAAATCCAGAATGGGCGGCGATGGAGTATCAGGAGAGTAAGGCGCCAGTGTAGGCGTAACATCAATGGGCTGATCGGCAGGCGTAGAGGCGGCCTCGCAAGCCGTTATCAGCAATGAAAGAAGAAACAGGATGGAGACAAATTTCTTCATAAAATCAACTTCCTATAAACTCAACAATCGTCGCTTCGCCCTGACCCACGCCAACGCATAGGGTCGCAAGTCCATACCGCACATTTCCGCGCAGCCGCATTTCGTGGACGAGGGTCGTCATCAAGCGCGCACCCGAACAGCCAAGCGGATGTCCGATGGCGATCGCTCCGCCGTTAACGTTGACGATCTCGGGGTTGAGTCCCAATTCTTTCATAACTGCCAAGGATTGCACAGCGAAAGCCTCGTTGAGCTCGACGAGACCAATATCTTCCAATTTGAGATTCGCTCTCGACAATGTTTTGCGTGTAGCATAAACTGGGCCAATTCCCATGACCATTGGGGCGACGCCCGCCGCCGCAGACGCGACATATCTCGCCAAAGGTTTGTACCCGAGTTCCCTAGCCTTCTCTTCGCTCATTATAAGCAACGCCGAAGCACCATCGTTTAACCCAGATGAATTCCCGGCCGTCACCGTTCCGCCCTTGCGGAAGGCAGGCTTGAGTTTGGCAAGGGCTTCCAATGATGTATCCCGCCGCGGACGTTCGTCCGTGTCGACGACGATTGGGTCGCCTTTGCGCTGTGGGACCGCAACCGGGACGATCTCCTCCCTGAACCTGCCTGAATCGATGGCGGCAACCGCGTGCTGATGTGAACGCACCGAAAAGGCGTCCTGTTCTTCGCGTGTGATCTCCTTCATCATTTCATAGATGTTTTCGGCGGTCTCCCCCATCGACTCTGTGCCGTGCAGTTCCTTCATTTTGGGGTTCGGGTAGCGCCAGCCGAGGGCCGTGTCCCAGGCGGTCAGATTGCCGAATGAATATCCCTTTTCCCCTTTGGGAATCGAATACGGCGCACGGCTCATGGATTCGACCCCGCCGGCGATGAACATATCTCCCTCACCGGCTTTGATGGCGCGCGCAGCCTGGTTGATGGCGTTCAATCCTGAGGCGCATAGTCGATTCACTGTGACACCCGCCACCTCGACCGGGAGCCCGGCCAGCAAAGCCGCCATACGGGCCACGTTGCGATTATCCTCCCCAGCTTGATTCGCACAGCCAAGATAAACCTCCTCGACAAGTGCAGGGTCAAGCTTATTGCGTCGGATAATTTCCTCGATAACGAGAGCAGCCATATCATCCGGGCGAACCGGGGCGAGAGCCCCTCCCAAGGCGCCGACCGGTGTGCGGATGGCGTCCACGATGACAGCATTTGTCATGGTTTCCTCCGTAGGGGCACAGCGAGGAATTGAACATCTCAAATCTTTGATCGTTCTGCTGTGCCCTTACACTCATTTTATGCTGCGATTCTACCATTTACGAAGGGATGATATTTGTACATCCGGCACATGACGCTTGGCACTACACATGGCGAGCCGTAGAAGTGATAATAAAAGTGCGGTAATCCCGCTAATTAATACCTAACTTCTCAGATAAGGAGTGCCAATGCCCGCCAAAGGCTGGATCGAAGTCAGCGATACCTATTGCAAAGGTTGCGAGTTATGCCTGAGCGCATGTCCACAGGACGTGATGGAATTGAACATGTCCAGGCTTACGCCCAAGGGATACCACCCCGCGCACACGTTCAAGGACGGCTGCACGGGGTGTGCCATTTGTGCCATCGTCTGCCCGGATGCCGCGATCACTGTGTATCGTGAAGTGAAAAAAGTGGTTCCTGCTACTACATAAAACCCGTAGGGGCACGACAACTGCACTGCGCGCAGGCGCAAGTGTATATCGTGCCCCTACCCATTTACGGAGAAATATAAATGCCAAGAGAATTATGGAAAGGTAACGAAGCCATCGCCGAAGCCTCGGTCCGCGCAGGGCTTGAGGCCTATTTTGGCTATCCGATCACCCCGCAAACCGAAATACTCGAATATCTTTCGCGCCGAATGCCCGAACTGAGGCGCACGTTCGTGCAAGCCGAATCAGAACTGGGCGCGATCAACATGGTCTACGGCGCAGCCTGCACAGGCGTGCGCGTGATGTCAACATCGTCAAGCCCGGGCATGAGCCTGATGCTTGAGGGCGTTTCTTACATCGCCGGCACAGAGGTTCCCGCGGTGCTCGTCAACGTCATGCGCGGCGGACCCGGCCTCGGCAACATCGCTCCCGCACAGGGTGACTACAACCAGGCGGTCCACGGCGGCGGCCACGGCGACTACCAACCCATCGTGCTCGCGCCTGCGTCCGTGCAGGAGGCAATCGACCTGACGGTGCTTTCCTTCGATCTCGCAGAGAAATACCGCACGATCTGCATGATCATCCTCGACGGCTCCATCGGCCAGATGATGGAACCGGCGGAAATGCCCGAGATGCAGGAAGTGAAACGCGCCAATTGGGATTGGGCAACAGACGGACGCATGGGCAAACGCGAGCGCCGCATCCTTTCTTCCATTTATCTGGATCCCATCGAAGAAGAGAAACTCAACCTGAGACTCTTATCCCGTTGGAAGATCATCCAGCGTGAGGAAGTGCGCTACAAGGAATACTTCCTGGACGACGCAGAATACGTCATCATCGGGTTTGGCACGGCGGGACGTGTAGCGCTGTCGGCTGTGAGACAGGCTCGCGAGCAAGGCATCAAGGTGGGTTTGTTGCGGCCGATCACTGTCAGCCCGTTCCCTGTTGAAGCGATCGAGCAGTTGGTCGGGAGAGTGAACGGGATCCTGGTCACAGAGATGAATTCCGGTCAAATGCTTGAGGACGTCCGCCTGGCAGTCAAGGGACGTGTCCCCGTCGAGTTCTATGGACGGATGGGCGGCGTGGTCCCGCTCCCGGATGAGATCCTGCGCGAGATCGAACGACTGACAACAAGCGACTTGAATGCACAATCGAACCCGCGCGAGGAGTGGTACGAGCGCATGGTTGGAGCGAGGTAGAAATGGCAATTACACCTGCAAACAAT
>DATHRQ010000187.1:0-4109 GCA_035465095.1 Anaerolineales bacterium
GTTACATAACCGGGAAGAGCGCCGAGCAGCCCGACGATCTGGCTTATAGCGATCACGATCAGGATGTGCCATCCTGCGGTGCGCTTTAGCAATGTTTCGTTAAACTGTTTCATTGCCTGCCCTCGATCGTGTTCCCTTCAAGATCTGAGCCGACTTTTATTTGGACCCTGTTCGCGCCTGTCACACGGGTTAATTCGCTCACGGTGGTTGTAAGAATGGTTTGCAGATCGGTCGTGCGCCGAATCTTGTCGGTGATCTCAAATAGAACTCTTTCCCGTTCTGCCTGGCCGCGTATCTGCTCCAGAAGCCTGGCATTGGCAATGATGGCAGCCAGACTCCCGCCAAGTGTGCCCAACAGTTCCTCGTCTGCTTCGGTATAGGCGTTGAGTTGTTCGCTTTCCACGTTCAGAACGCCTAATAATTCGCTGCGGTAGATCATGGGAATTGCAAGTTCTGACCGGGTGTTGGCGCTTCCTTCTATGTAGCGGGTATCTTCCCTGACATTGTTTACGCGGAGCGATGTTTTGTGTGCCGCCGCCCAGCCGGTGATGCCCGCTCCGATCGGTACTTTCAACTCGAAGATATCCGGTGCGTATCCAACAGCAGCTTTGACCTCCAGGGATTTTTTTTCAAGGTCAGTCAACAGGATGGAAACCCGGTCGCCGCCCAGGGTAACCTGTAAGCCATTTACCGCTGAAACCAAGGCTTCATCCAGCGTGGTGCCAGACGCGGCGGTTGTTGTGATGTGATGCAACAGCCGGTGCTGTGCAAGGTGCTCCTGTGTTTCAGCAAAAAGTTCGGTGTTGACGACCGCAATTGCGAGTTGGTCGGCAAGGATCTGAAGGGTACGCAGGTTGCTTTCATTGAAGGCAAATGGTGTTGTGCTTTGTACATCCAAAACACCGACAATCTGGTCACCGACCTGTAATGGGATGGCGGCTTCGCCTTTTGTGTCCGGTAATAGGGGATTTGGGTAGTAGGTGGCATCGCGTGTTGTGTCATTGACGATCAATTGCTCGCCGTTGCCTGCTACAAACCCTACGATCGACTTCGACCCGACACTCAGTTTATGTCCGGAGCGTTTCATCTGTGCGCCTGCTTCACCGGTCGCTTCGCGGATAACCACATTTTCACCAGCGGCGTCCTTTAGGAAAACAGCCGCATGGTAGAAGTTGAACCGCGTCCTGATCAGGCCAACAGCTTTTTGGAGCAGATCATCAAGATCCAGCGAACTACTGATGTCACGGGCGATCTCAGCAGCGGTTTCGAACTGTAAAGCGGTCTGCCGGCTTTCGTTCAGGATGCGGATGTTGTGAAGCGCACCGGATACCTGCCCGGCCACCGATGTTAGGAAACGCAGGTCATCGTCGTCGAAACTAAACTCGTTTTCAAGGTCCTGCACCATGAGTGCGCCGATCGGTTCACCCTGGGCCAGCAGCGGTACGCCCATCCAGGACTTGGCGGGCTTGCCCGCAAGTTTGGCACCCATTGCAGAGGCGCGGTTCATCGTGTCTTCAACGAGCATGAGAGGCTCGCGGGTGCGGACCAGGATCGATGTGAGTCCTTCTCCCAGAGGAAACGCCTCAATTGTTGATGTTTTTCCTTCTTCATGCAGATAAGGAATTCTGATGGAATTTGTATCTTTATCGTAAAGGGCAATGACAAACCCATAGTCGCCGATCACATCGCGAATGAAATTGTGAACGGTTGAATAGAATGTTTGCAGATCGTCAATGGATATTACACTCGCAGCAAGTGCATTCAGCGCCTTTAACTCAGATGAACTTCGGCCGTCCACCGATTCGGTTTTGGCCGCTTTTGCAACGGTTACGTTGGAAGTCAATCGGATGGTGTGTTCAAAGGCTTTGACCACATCATCGTCCAATGTCTGATCGTCTCTTGCGCCTATTAAAATTACCCCGCGTAATCTCCCTTTCTGAAGAACGGGTATATATGCGGCAGAACTGCACCCCAGTTGTTTTGGATAGGCAAGCAGAGATGGATGAATTAAGGCTTCATCTTTTTCATCCTTGAACTGAATAGTAACAGGCCCATCTTTTAAAAGCCCTTCCATTTCCTCGCGCGATAATTCCACTCCGCGGGGGACAGTTGCTTGCGAGTCTCGGTTTTTAGGGTCGGAGTATTGGGTGAGTTGCAGGCGGTCATCTATAACGGTAAAGAATAAAATTGCAAAGAAAGCAGTTTCGTTCGGTTGAGAAGCTGTCATCGTGTTAAGGGTACGTCTAATTGAATTCCCAAACTGCTTCGCCTGCAAGGATGCGGCGTATCTGGTCAGGGAATCGATCGGGGTCGAGCGGTTTTCCAAGAAAGCCGTCAAAGCCCGAATCCTGGGCCTTCTTCATTTGATCCTGGCTTGCCTCTGCGGTGACTGCTATGATCGGAATATCCTTCAACCTTTCTGAAGCTCTGATTTTTTTCAAAGCGCCGTATCCATCCTCATAAGGGAGGCGGATGTCCATCAGAATCAAATCAAGGCGTTGAAGTGTGTCTGCATATTCCACCACTTCATATCCGGATGTCTTCCATTCGCAGTGAATGCCCAAATATCCAAGCATGCGCGCGATCAATACAAAGTTTGCAACGTTGTCCTCCACCACCAGAACGGTTGCATCCTTCGGGATATTCGGTTTTTTTATCGGTTGAGTGTCGAGAATGTTGTCAGGCATCTGTGCTCCTTACAATAAATCTTTCGACTTCTCTTACCAATTCGTCGAAATCGATAGGCTTTTGAATATATCCATCGCACCCCGCTTCAAGAACCTTCTCTCTGTCACCCCGCATTACGTTGGCGGTCAGCGCCAAAATGGGAACGTGCTCAAACCCCTGCATAGCCTTGATCTTTGCAGTAAGAGTATACCCGTCCATGTCCGGCATATTGATGTCCATCAGGATCAGGTCCGGCTTGTTTGTTTTCAATACTTCGAGTGCGTCAGTGGCGTTTACTGCCTCCAATAGACCGTAATCTTCTGAAAGCAATATGCGTCGGACAAGCATACGGTTGTCCGGGTTGTCCTCCACGTAAAGAATTGTACCTTTTTCATCGGTCGGTAACATATATATGAGCCTCCGATACAATTCTAATGCACCCCATTCGGGAGCACATAACAGTCACCTTACAATTGCAAAAGTTGCCGTAAAATGGAAATGCCGAGGAATTTCTCCTCGGCACTGAAAGCGGGTGACCAGAGTCGAACTGGCGACATCATGCTTGGGAAGCATGCGTTCTACCACTGAACTACACCCGCATTGTTAAAAAGATTATAGCGACCGGCAAACGGGGTGTCAAGCAGGCAAATTTACTTTGTGGATGATGCTCCGCTTCTCTCTCCGCCTGTCACTGTTTCCGTTTAAGAAGCTTTTCCGCCAGATCGAACAGTGCGTCGCCTGCCTCACCCTGCGGGTCCGCCTCCCGCAAATTGAGAAGGGCCAGTTCGGTCATTTGCGATGATGCATCGTGTGCGGCCTCATATCCGCCTTCTTTTGCAAGCAATTTGGACAACTTCTCGACCTCATCTGGCTTGATCGGCCCTTTTCTCCAGCGTTCGGCAAATTGCCCATTGGCAGATAAGCCTGCCAGAACCGGCAGGGAATTTTTCCCCTCCACCAGATCACTGGCCGCGGACTTACCTGTCACGGCCTCGTTTCCCCAGATTCCGAGGATGTCATCCTGCACCTGAAAAGCCAGCCCCAGATATTGCCCAAAGGAGCGGTACGCGTCCTGTTTTGCTTCGTGTGCATTGCCAAGCAGTGCACCTAAATGACAACAGGCAGACAGCAAAGATGCGGTCTTCCCGGCGATCATCGGCCAGTAGTCGTCCGCTGTTAGGTCAGTCCGTTCTTCATAGGACATGTCCATGAACTGGCCGCGGGTCAATTCCAAACATGTGTCGTGCAGTATTTCAGATGCTTTGACGACCGTTTCTGCAAAATGGTTCTCTTTCAGATCTACAATTGCCTGGCTCGCAATCGTAAACAGCGCGTCGCCGACGTTGATCGCCATCGGTGCGCCCCATTTCGTCCAAACAGTGTCACGTCCGCGGCGTTTGGGGGAGTTGTCCTGGATGTCGTCATGGACGAGGGAAAAATTG
>DATHRQ010000188.1:0-3503 GCA_035465095.1 Anaerolineales bacterium
TTTTATCCAATTGACGGTATCCGGGCTGGTAAATGATATTTTCCGGGCACCCGGATTCAGTTTTGCCAGAACCGCGCCAGTAGGAAACGCCGCGTTGACCGGCATTGGCGGCACCACGCTTCATGTCGGCGTCTTCTTTGCTCTGATCTGCATCCCACTCAGTTACTGGCTTCTGTCCCGGACGACTGTTGGATTCGAGATCCGGGCGGTGGGCGCGAACCCAACTGCGGCTCTATACGCTGGGATGAAACCACGGCGCATGATGATCCTCACCATGTTGTTGTGTGGAGCGTTTGCCGGACTTGCGGGATCGATAGAAGTTCTGCGCCTGGGGTACTACCCGGCAGTCTTCGGCACCAGTATCGGTTTCGACGGAATCACAGTCGCCCTGCTGGGTCAATCAAGTCCAATAGGAATAATGTTTTCAGCATTGCTCCTTGGCGCCATGCGCGCTGGTGCTCCCCTCATGCAGATCCAGGCGCGCGTGCCGGTGGAAATTATCGACGTGATTCAAGGCGTTATTCTGATCTTCCTGGCGGCTGAGATCATCGTGCGCCAGATATTCAAGTTGAAAACAACCGACACGGGCGCGGGTGAGTTCCAAACGATCACCCGAACCTACGGTGAAAAAGTGGTCGGCTGATGGATTTCCTGTTGGATCTTCCCGTTCTCGGATTTATTTTACAGTTCATTGTCTATCTGGGTAATGTCATTGTGAACGGGCATATTGCCCCGATCATACTTGGGCTGGCCACACCCATCGCCCTTGGGGCCTTATGCGGCATACTGAACGAGCGCAGCGGAATTGTAAATATAGGCATCGAGGGGATGATGCTTTTCTCCGCGTACATCGCGTTTATGACCGCACTCTATGTTCACCAGGCTGTCCCAACCGAACCAAGCTCGCTTTTTGGGGCAACGCCGGCTTTGATTCTGGGAGTGATCGCAGCCATGGCGGCTGGTGTACTGATTTCCCTGTTACACGCCTGGCTGTCGATCAGCATTCGAGCCGATCAGATCATCAGCGGTACGATCATCAACATCACGGCGCTCGGACTGACAAGCTACCTGAACCGCCTCATCAAACCGTTTGACAGCGCCGGCACCTTTAAATCCTTTCGGCCGCCGGCCGGGTTGGTGGAACTGCCAGTCGTCGGCTGGCTGTTCGAGATGTTTACAGCCGTCGGCCCGATAGCCATGTCCGTTATCATATTTGTGATCGTTATCCAGATATTGCTCTTCCGTTCCCGCTGGGGTCTGCGAACCCGCGCCGTTGGGGAACACCCGAAGGCAGTTGACACTGTCGGCATCAACGTGATCCGTCTTCGCTACCGTAATGTTTTGATGGGAGGCGTGTTTGCGGGCCTGGCTGGCGCCTATCTTACACTCGAAGCCACCGGCTCTTTTCAAAACAACATGACCGCCGGCCGGGGATTCATTGCACTGGCCGCCATGATCTTTGGACGCTGGACGCCGCTGGGGGCTTTTGGCGGCGCACTGCTCTTCATGGGGTCCCAGGCGATCGGTGTGGCAATCCGCCTTGCACCCCCTGTAGGAGACCTGGGCAGTTTTTTGGCTGGCATCCAACAGGCATATCCAAGCATGTACAATAACTTCTTCCAGGGGCTTCCATACCTGCTTACGATCATCGTGCTGGCCGGTGTCGTCGGGCGCAGCTTTCCTCCCGCAGCAGTTGGCCAGCCTTACGAAAAGGAGAGCTCAGCCTGAGATCGGCGTAATTGCCGGCTTGCTGAGTCAGCGGCTAAGATAAAGCCCGTACACCGTAAACAATCGGGGTAAGCATGACTCGGTCCGTGTATCAATCCAAGGTGTGGAATGAATCGCAACGGTCACCATAACATGCGTGACCATTTTTTATCCAACAGGAACAAAGGGTGATGGAAGTACGTCCTCAATCATGTAAAATTGATTTATCAAATCGAGGAGAAGAACCATGTCCAGATCTAACCGCGCCGTATCGTCATTCAGCCTGGTGCTTGCACTCATACTTACGTCCTGCAACTTTCCAACCGGCACAGAAGAACCAGCCAACGACTTTAATGTTTTAAGTACACAGGCTGCTCTGACCGTGCAGGCTCAGGTAGGGCAAGCCACACAGTTCAGTACGCCGACCCTGCCGCCGGCGCAATCCACAAACACACCCATAACATTTCCGACATCCGCAGTATCAACGGTGGCCCCGGCATTATCCGCAACGCCCGTATGCGACCAGGCGCACTTTGTCAAGGATGTCACCGTACCGGACGGCACGACCTTTGCACCCGGCGCGGTATTTACCAAAACCTGGCGTCTGCGCAACAGCGGCACCTGCACATGGAGCGGTTACACCCTGGTATTCGACAGCGGCGACTCGATGAGCGGGACCTCGCCGGTCTCCATCGGGACGGTGGGTCCCGGCCAGGAGGTCGATCTCTCCGTCAATCTGACCGCCCCCTCTGCGAACGGTTCCTACCGCGGTTATTGGCGCGTACGCAACTCTTCCGGTGTTTATCTTCCGATTCTCGGCGGACATCAGGGTAGTTCGTTCTTCGTGGATATTAAAGTCAGCGTATCCAGCGCAGGCTTCGATTTTCATACCCGCGCGCCCTCTGCGACCTGGATCAGCGGCGCAGGCACCTTATCCTGGGGCGGACCCGACACCAATTCAGACGGTTTTGCCATGTATAAGGACGGGCAGAAAGTGGAGGGCGGCTCGACCCCGGCCAAGGTCCTGGAAACCCACCCTGAGTTCGTAAACGACGGCGTTATTTCAGGGCGCTTCCCCGCCTACAACGTGGTTGCCGGCGAACACTTCACCGCGCAGATCGGGTTCCTGGCCCTGCCGGATGGCTCCTGCGGCGCAGGCAATGCAACATTCCAATTGAACTATAGGGAAGGCGGCGGTTCGGTTACGCCGCTCGGCTCATGGACAGAAACCTGTGATGGCACATTGAGATCCGTCGATGTAAACCTGACATCCATCGCAGGCAAAAACGTCGAATTCGTCCTGGCGGTCCTCGCAAATGGATCGTCTGCACAGGATTGGGCAGTATGGATCAATCCTCAAATTAAGTTACCCTAGTACTCGAACAAGATAAAACTGTAGGGTAAAAGCTCCTAGAAATACTCTTGTACAACCATCCAACTTTAAGTATTAAGTATTTGGAGTACCGGCATAACCAGAAAGGAAGTACATGATTTTGCAAAACTTCAAAGCTATATTGATTCTGATGTGCATGGCAGTGATCACTGCCTCATGCGTGAATCCCGCGCAAACACAATCGGACATCGAGACCGCTGTTGCCCAGACCGTTCAGGCGCAAAACTCCCTGACGAAAGTCTCGGCTCCTCCCACACTGACGCCCGCTCCCAACCTTCCGCCCACATCCGTACCCGAGGCTGGTTCCACCAATACACCGGCGGCTTCATCGTCCAACCCGGGCTGTGTCTTATCGGCATTACTGGTTGGAGAGAGCCCGCCGGACGAAGTCTTGTTATCCCCC
>DATHRQ010000189.1:0-2544 GCA_035465095.1 Anaerolineales bacterium
AGGTTTCACGGTAAAGAACGAAAATCTTCCCGAGTTCGTCACAAGGTTGAAGGAGATCGCCAAAGGTCAACTCGAGGGTCAAGACCTGCGTCATACCCTGACCGCTGATATGGAAGTCCCGCTTGAGGAGATGAATTTTGAAGTGTTGGACCATCTCACTTATCTTGAACCAACCGGTTATGGAAATCCCGACGCGGTCTTCGTCGCGCGCGATGTCGGGGTCAAATCGTCGCGTACTGTCGGCGCAGAAGGTCGGCATCTCAAACTAACGCTCGAAGATTCTCGCGGGGCGTCCTACGATTCCATCGGATTCCGTATGGGGCATCTGAAGGAAAGCCTCCCATCGCAGGTCGACGTCATGTTCACGCTCGAAGCCAACGAATGGAACGGCCGCACAAATCTGCAGCTGAACTTGAAGGATGTGAAGGCAGCCGGGGTTCCAGACTGATCTTTGCAAGATCGAGCCTCCATTGAACAACTACCTCTGCAACCAACTTCCTAAAACGGCGTATATGTAAATGACAGTAATCATTTTGCGACACTTCGCATTTTAGGAGAAAAATGAACACACAAAAACCCACCCTTGTTCAGGTCATCGCTTGGACAACCCTCGCCAGCGGCGTCGTCAATCTGTTCTGGGGGCTTGTCGCCTCAGGGACAGCCCTCGCAACCATCGTCGGCGTGATCTGCACCCCGCTCACCATTTTACCGACCCTGCTCGGCGTATTCGAACTGATCTATGCCGCGAAACTTTTCAGCAATCCGCCGCAGGCTGTACAGCCCTCCACAAACATCGCTGTATTCGAGATCGCAACCGTACTGACAGGCAACGTCTTCTCGATGGCGGTCGGCATCCTCTCGCTGGTCTTTTACAACGACCCGGAGGTCAAGAACTACTTCGCACGCCTGAACGGGACACTCCCTACCGAACCTGTTCCGGCGCCCGCGCCCGTTCCCTCTCCGGACCCTGAGCCTGCTCCGGCCGCCGAAGATCCGTCAGCGCCCCCGAAAAAGGAACCTGCGAAACCCAAGAAGGGTCCACGCAAGGTGGCAAAGAAGTAGACGCGCACAAATTAACACATCACCTCGAACATGATTCGGGGTGATTTTCTTTTTAATTCAAGATACAATCTTCCCCCAGGAGACCACATGAAAAGAAAAGTATTCTTGATCTTCCAATTTACTTTTGCCCTATTAATGATCCTATCAACGGGCGCATGCCGCTTCCCGTTGATCGAAGACGAGCGGCCAAACTTTTTGATCATCCTCACAGACGACCAGCGCTTCGACACGATGGAATATATGCCCAACACGCAGAATTTGATCTTCGACCAGGGCGTTACTTTTTCAAGCGGATACATCACCACGCCGTTTTGCTGTCCCAGCCGCGCAAGTATACTGACAGGGCTGTACGCACACAACCATTATGTCTACGTCAATACTGATGATCTTCTCCTGCCAACTCTTGTTGAAGATCTGCACAAAAACGGATATTACACCGGCCTCGTTGGAAAATATCTCAACTCATGGGACGGAAGCATCCGGCCTGAATTCGATTACTGGGTCACATTTTGGGGAGGAACCATCCCCCACTACTACGATCCCGAATTGAATGTGAACGGGGATTGGGGTCCCCGCAAAGGATATATCACATATCTTTTTGAAGATTACGTCAAGGAATATCTGGATATTGCCACTAGCCAAAGAAAGCCCTTCTTTCTACTCTTTGCCCCAAACGCGCCGCATGCGCCTTTCACGCCGTTGAAGGAGGATAAGGGCTTGCTTACTGACCTGCTTCCTCACCGCCCGCCCAGTTACAGCGAAGAAGATATATCCGACAAACCTTCTTCCATCGCGAACAAACCCTTGATCGACGAAGAGGTTGCCACCAGCATCGACAACATCCGAAGAAGACAACTCCTGACGTTGATCTCCCTGGACCGCTCCATCGGCGAGATCATGAAGAAGCTCGAAGAAAGCGGCGAACTCGACAATACCGTCGTCATCTTTTTATCGGATAACGGCAAGCATTGGGGTGAACACCGCATGGATACGAAAAGCACCGCCTATGAGGAGGTGATAAAAGTCCCATTTGCGATGCGCTATCCTACGCTGATTCCCACTCCATACATAGAAGATAGAGTCGTCGCCAACATTGACATTGCGCCCACCATCTACGAGTTGTCCGAAACACCTATGCCTGAAATCATCGACGGGTTATCGCTGGTCGATCTATTGAGTGGAAACGGCGAGTGGCGCTCAAAACTCCTGCTGGAAGCCTGGCCCGACCGCGGTCACTGGACGGCCGTCCATACAGGGCAATATGTTTATATCGAAACTGTTGACGATCTTTCAGAGTTTTATGACCTGGTCAATGACCCATTTGAGTTGGAGAACGCTTTCAACGACCCGCAATACCAATCCATCATTGCTGAATTCCAGGCATTTATGCGGACCGAGTCCGTTCCTAGGCTGCCTGCTCCTGAAAACTAGGGTCTGTATGCAAAATACAAAATAGCGGTTAAACTAGTCGACATGAGCAAC
>DATHRQ010000190.1:0-4571 GCA_035465095.1 Anaerolineales bacterium
AAGCAGATAGGGAAGGCAAGTAAAATTATCAGTTTGCATTAATTGATGATCAGTTAGATTAAACACAAATAGGCTCTCTGCAGAGAACCTATTTGTCGAGCCGATAGGGTTTGTTGAGCCAGCGAAATCCCCACAGGGGAAACCTACGACCTTGGCGCTGAAAGCGCCACGCGCT
Source organism: Anaerolineales bacterium (assembly GCA_035465095.1). Classification (GTDB taxonomy): domain Bacteria; phylum Chloroflexota; class Anaerolineae; order Anaerolineales; family Villigracilaceae; genus Defluviilinea. Next base: position 176 of record DATHRQ010000190.1, read on the forward strand.
ACTCGGGCAACAAAAGAGACTCCGTTTGGAGTCTCTTTCTGTCGGGGCGATAGGATTTGAACCTACGACCTCTTGCACCCCATGCAAGCGCGCTACCGGGCTGCGCCACGCCCCGAAATTATTATTTTGTATTTGGCATTTCGACCTTGGCGCTTGTAGCGCCACGTGCTTTCGGCCTGTGCCATGCCCTCAAATACACCTTCAAGTTACGAGCCAGCATTATAGTCTCATTTGATTAATCTGACAACTCAGGACATTCATGCTAAAATACGTTATCTCTCTTTGGAGTGCCCATGTCTGAAATGATCGAAGTACAAATTGACAGCGTCCGTGTGCATTTGATGACCCCGCAGCGCCTCGTTGTTTTGAAACAAATCGACTCGGAACGATACCTGCCCATCTGGGTGGGACCCTACGAAGCGGAAGCCATCACCGTTGCGTTACAGGAAGTGGAGATGAGCCGTCCACTCACCCACGACCTGCTCAAGAATGTATTTGGTGCATTCAATGCCAGCATTACGCGCATCGAGATCGTTCAACTGCAAAATGATATTTTTTACGGTAATATCGTCGCCGTTGTGAACGGGGAGGAGATCAATGTCGATTCCCGTCCATCGGATGCGATCGCGTTATCCGTGCGGGCGCATGTCCCGATACTGGTCAATCAATCTGTGATGGACGAAGCGGGCATCCTGCCTGAAGAGGACATCTCCGAGAGTGGAGAAAGCCCGGAGAAAAGCCCACCAGCTCCGTTGTCCAAGGAAGGAGTCGAGCGGTTATCCGTCTTCGAGGATTTCCTTGGTAAACTCGACATTGACGATACTGACGACAAGGACAAGCCGGGCGACGATAAACCACCACCCGACAAGCCTGATAACCCAAAGAAGCCGAAGAAAAAATGACCGATACCCTGCCACCTGAAGAAACCACCGCCCCCGCACCGTCAACGGCAGTCCCTCACAGCCGAGAAGCCGAAGAAGCCGTTGTTGGGGCGGTATTCATTAACCCCGAAGTGTATTACGACATCGCGCAATTTTTGAACGCGGATGATTTTTACATCCACCGTCACAGATGGATCTGGGAGGCCTTCAACCGTCTGCACGAGGAACGCATCCCTGTCGATCTGTTGACTGTCGCCGATGAATTGGAACGACGCAACCAATTGAACGAAGTCGGCGGACCGGCCTATCTGACGTCACTGGTCAATCAGGTGCCTTCCTCGCTGAATGCAGAATCCTATGGGCGCATCGTGGAGGGATATTCCGTCCGCCGCAAGATGATCAACGCCGCCAACCAGATCGCATCCATCGCATACAACGAAAAATCAAGCGTGGACGACGTCATGAACGAGGCCGAGAAGGCGGTCTTCAACGTCAGCGAACGGCGCCTCAAACACGACCTTCAACCGATCTCGTCCGTATTGAGCGATTACTACGACCGCATCGATGAACTCGCCAAACGCGACGATGAAATTGTCGGTGTGCCGACAGGCTTCATCGACCTCGACAAATTATTGACGGGATTGCAGCCCTCGGATCTGTTGATCATTGCTGGCCGACCCGGTCAGGGTAAAACGGGTTTTATGCTTTCCATCGCCAAGAACGCGGGGTTGACGCATAAAAAACACGTAGCGATCTTCTCGCTTGAGATGTCGAACGAGCAGGTTGTACAGCGCTTGATCGCGCAGGAGACGGGCATAGACTCGCAGCGTCTGCGCACGGGCAAACTGGAAGAAAGCGAATGGCCTTTATTTACGCACGCCATCGAGGTGTTTGGCGACACGCATCTTTATCTGGATGACACACCCGCCATTACCCCGCTTCAACTGCGCACCAAATGCCGCCGCCTGCACATGGAGTTTGGCCTCGACCTTATCATCGTCGATTACCTGCAATTGATGAGCGGTGACACCCGCAACGATAACCGCGTGCAGGAAGTCTCGTATATTTCGCGTAATTTGAAGGTTTTGGCACGTGAGTTGAACGTACCCGTCCTTGCGGCGGCACAGTTATCACGCGCCGTGGAGCAGCGCTCTGATAAACGTCCCGTGCTCTCCGATTTGCGCGAATCGGGCTCGCTCGAACAGGATGCGGACATCGTCATGTTCATCTATCGTCCGGATCAGTATGAAAAGGATACGGTAAAGCAGAACATCGCCGAGATCATTGTGTCGAAGCATCGTAACGGTCCCGTTGGCAGCGTGGAACTGGTCTTCCGCAGCGCGCTGGCGAAGTTCGAGAACGCAGCGACGAGGGTGTTTAAACCGAATGAGTAAATTGCTTGAGGCGGCGTCCTCGCCGCCGAGGACGGCAGCTTGAGCAAAAAATTTAAGGGCTTTACCGACTCAGAAACCTTCACCCAAATTCCCGATGGATTCTTTCAGCATCTGTTGAAAGACATCAAAGACGCGGATGAGTTGAAGGTCACCCTGTATTTCCTGTGGCAGGTCGAGCATATGGACGGCCCGCTGCGGGCGCTGCGCAAACTGGATTTCGACGTGAAAGCGTTGGGGCTGGGCGCTGAGGCGATTCGGTCCGGGCTGGAGAAAGCCGTCAGGCGCGGAAGCCTCCTGAGGGTCGAAAAGGAAGCGGATGTGTACTTCCTGTTGAACTCTCCGCGCGGACGGGCCGCCGTCGAAGCCATCAAAAAGGGAACGTTGGACCCGTCAAATGCAGCCTCTGCGCCGATGGAACGTCCGAATATTTTTAGATTGTACGAGGAGAATATCGGCCCATTGACGCCTCTGATCGCCGATGCATTGAAGGACGCCGAAGAACTGTACCAGCCCGAATGGATCGCGGACGCGATCGAGCTGGCGGTAAAGAACAACAAACGCAATTGGAAATATTGCGAAGCGATATTGAAGCGCTGGAAGGAAGAAGGCCGTGCCGAAAAGCAAGGTAGACGAGACCCTGAAAAAGATCGCCGAAAATACGTCGAAGGCGAATATTCCGACTTCATCGAGCACTAGTCTCGGTGACCCGAACTGCCCGCATTGCGGCGGCGTGGGTTATTTGCGCGCGGATGTTCCAACCGATCATCCCAACTTTGGGCGTCTGGATATCTGCGTCTGTCGTCAGCGTGACGTCAGCGACAAGGTCCGCGAACGGTTATTTTCACTCAGCCATCTGGATGAACTCACAGACCTGACGTTCGAGTCCTTCAAGCCGCGCGGCCGCGGCGGGCTTGGGGAACTGCAATCCGCGTCGATCGAACAGGCCTTCAATCAGGCGCAGCATTATGCAAAGAATCTGAATGGCTGGCTTTTGCTGCAGGGCGGATATGGATGCGGCAAGACGCATCTCGCGGCGGGCATTGCAAATTTTGCAGTTGAGATGGGCGTGCCAACTTTGTTTTTAACCGTCCCTGATCTGCTCGATACCCTGCGCTATTCATACGACAGCGAAGACACGACCTTCGAAAAACGCTTCGACGAGATCCGCAATGCGCAGCTTTTGATCCTGGATGATTTCGGCACGCAGAATGCGACCGGCTGGGCACAGGAAAAATTATTCCAGATCGTCAATTACCGCTACATCAACAAACTTCCATTAGTGGTGACGACCAATCTCGCACTGGAGCAGGTTGAAGCACGGATTCGCTCGCGTCTCGCCGACCCCGAACTTGTCACTGCCTGTCGGATCAATGCGCCCGATTTCCGCCGCCCCATGGACGATACGGGCCATCCCGAACTTTCATCCCTCGATCTGATGACCGGCAAAACCTTCGGCTCCTTCGACGAACGCAGCAACGAAGGCTTGCAGGCGGCTGAATTGAAATCCCTGCAGAAGGCTTTGAAAGCCGCCCATAATTTTGCCGAAAAACCCAAAGGCTGGCTGGTGATGATGGGCACGTACGGTTCAGGCAAGACGCATCTCGCCGCGGCGGTGGCCAACTACCGCGCCGGGCTGGGCGACCCGCCCCTGTTCGTGATGGTGCCTGACCTGCTCGATCACCTGCGCGCGACCTTCAGCCCGACAAGCAGCACCACCTTCGACCGCCGCTTTGAGGATATCCGCACCGCTCCCCTACTGGTGCTGGACGACCTCGGCACGCAGTCGATGACGCCCTGGGTGCGCGAGAAACTGTATCAGTTGTTCAATTACCGCTACAACGCGGAACTCCCCACTGTGATCACAACCTCTGACTCACTCGATGAAATGGATGCCCGCATCCGCTCACGTCTGTTGGATGGAAAGTTGTGCACGATCTACGCGGTCACTGCGCCGAGTTATCATGGGGGAAAAGGGAAAAAGTCGAAAAAATAAGGGAATCGCTCTTTTACAATCTACTTGGGTATTGACACATTTCTATTCGCCTTATATCAACCAAATAGCAGCCTCCTATATATGGAGGCTGTTTCATTTTCCACCTAAATTTTTCAACCTGGTTGAAA
>DATHRQ010000191.1:0-4191 GCA_035465095.1 Anaerolineales bacterium
ATGCCGAGCGTGGCATAGAGTCCGATGATCATGGTCAGGTAGTGGGATTGCCCTGAAGAATGCCAGGCCCAGCCTGAGGGCCAAAGGATCGTCAGCGGATAGAAAGCAAAGGTGCTGATCGCGCCAAACACGATCAACGCGAATCGTAAATATTTCAGGCGGGTTGTTTCGTTCATGTTTTTCCTTTACAGAACTTATGGCTCAAAATTCCAAACATACGTTGGCTTGTCGTCTGCATACGGAAAACTGGGCGAATCGTAGGATGTCCCTATCTGGGCGCTTTCGGGGATGAAAACGAATTGCATCTCTCTTAGCTCAGCTGTTGCAGGGATATCGAAGCGCAGCCAGCCGTTCAATTCCTGGTCTGGGAAAACGGTGGAGCCCAGCGTGGTGTACTCCGCATATCCCTGACGGTGACCGTAGATCGGTTTGATCTCGATAGCGGCATACAGAATGCTGTAGTTTTCAAGAATTGGCACGTCCATTTCAATTGACCCTGTGTTTTTCAGATGAATATGTATCCACAAGATCTTCTTACCGGCCGGCGGATTTCTGATGGAGCCAAACTTATTGATGTAAGCCTGTGTGATTTCAGCCTGATCTATGGTCACCTTCAGGTTGTCCCATAGGATCGAATCACTGGGGGAGGAGGGTGTCGGCAAGGCCGTCGCCGTTGCAGTTAAAGTAGGGGGCGAGGGGAGTGTGTCTGTTGGAGTGTCAGATATGGCCGATCCGCTTTGTATGGAACAGGCAGTAAGGAAGACCAACCCAATGAGTAAAGCGCTTGATAACCTTCTCAAATTGAACATGTTGAACTCCATCACATATTAATACGAAAAATGGCGCTTTTCGTCTCGCGGAATCAGGACCATATAAGCTATTTTCCTTGAACGTCATTCAAGGCTGTGAGAATTGCTTCAACGGTTAGTTTCTGTTGTTCTTCGCGGCTGATGGTTGCCGCGTTGTCCCCCAATTGAGCGCCATAATAGCCAAATTGTGAATGATTTCCTCCTTCTATGAATATCCAATTCGTATCCTCTGGCAGATAAATGGCATTGGCTTGCACCTCGTCCACGCTGGCTAAACCGTCATTGCTTGCGTAGATCTTTGTTACCGCAAGATTGATATTTGACAAGTCAAACGCCTCTTCTTTGGGATGGGAAGTGCCGATCAGGACCAGCCCGTCAATTGATTCGCCATGCGACAGGGCGAATCGCGAAGCGACGGCCGCACCGCGCGAATGTCCGCCAACGACCCAGTATCGGATCGCTTGGTTTGCATCCATGATTGACAGGATTTGGTCCATCACGCTGGCTTCCTGCGAAGCGAAGGGTGCCGACCCGAACGGCAGTTTGACGATGAAAACGCTGTACCCTTGTTCAGCGATTGTACGAGACATGGGCGTGTATGCCTGCGGTTGGACGAGTCCGCCCGGGAGGAAAATGAAGCCGGTAGAGCCTTTATCCAGGTGGGGGCGGAAGGAAAGGAAGCGGCTTGTCTCTTCGACGGTGATTATTGCGTCGCTTTCAAGAATCGATCTGTCAAAACCCTGTGCGCGCAGTGAATTTGCCATCCACAGGAAGAACAGGATGCCAAATGTGATCCACAGAGTCCGAAGGATTTTTCGAAAGTTACGCATTTAACGGCTGAAAGTGTTTTTCAAAGGGAAAAAGAATCAGGCGAACCTGCTTGGGAACGCCGATCAGCAGGGACGTCAGTGAGGCTGTGATCAACAATAAACATAGGAATGTGTTCCACACGGTGAAAATTATATCAGCGGGATGCTCTTGACAACTTACTAACTAGTAAGTAAAATGACTCTCATGGCGAAGATCGCAAATTCCAAACGGACCATTTTGAACCTTGCTGAATCCATGCTGCAGGATAGAGGCTACAACGGTTTCAGTTACGCGCACATATCCTCTGAACTGGGTGTGAAGAATGCCGCCATTCACTATCACTTCCCAACCAAGGAGGATTTGAGTGTCGCGGTCATTAAACGTTATCGCGAACGCTTCAGGTTGTGGACCAATAATTCGCGCGTGAAAGATCTCTCTCATGCAGAAAAATTGGATTGGTTCTTCAGCATCTACACCGATATGCGCGCCGAAAAGGGCCAGGTCTGTCTTGTCGGTTCGATGGAGGCCGCGTTCAATTCGATCCCTGCTGGGTTGCGAGGAGAAGTCCAGGCTATGCATGAGGATTTGCTCGCCTGGCTTCAAGTCACTTTGGAGGAAGGAAGAGAAGCGGGCGTGTTTCAATTCAACGGAGAGCCTGCAAACAAGGCCGGGGTGATCCTGTCCACGCTGCAGGGCGCTTTGCAGATGGCGCGCGCTTTGGGGAAAAAAAGGTTTCATGATGTGATCGAACAGATCAAACTCGACTTGCTTGCCTAAATTTTTTTATCGTCAAAACTTACCAGGTAGTAAGTAACTATATTAAGGAGAACAACATGACGACTTTAGAGATGAAAACGAAGTATCAAGGTATCGTGAAGAAGGCATATCAGGCTTTTTTCAGCCCATCGCAGTATGAAGTCAAGCCGAAGGATCGCGAGATTATCGAAAGCGGGAACAGTTATCGGGTCCATTATGAGACTCTCTCAAAAGAGGACGCAGGTGAAATCGCAGTTACAACTTGGGGTGAGACGGATTGTCCTGCCATCCTGCTCATGCACGGGTGGGGCGGTGCCCGCGCCCAGATGACCGGCTTTGTGAAGCCGTTGTTATCAGCTGGCTATCGCGTTGTTGCCTACGACCAGCCCGCCCACGGCGAGTCCGATGGGAATATGACCAACATCCTCGAGATCGCGCCGACGATGGATCTGGTCAGGGAGAAGGAAGGCGACTTCGAGGCGATCATCGCACACTCCTTCGGGACATTGATCACATCCTACGCATTGGTCCATCGAAACTTCCCGCCTCCTTCCAGACTGGTGTATTTTGGCGCTTTCAACCGGCTTTTGGATTCACTTCCACGCTTTCAGGAACTGGCGAATTTGCCCGATGAGATCCTTCATGGATTACGGGAAATGATCTACGGGAACTTTGGACATGAGGTGCTCGATGCCATTGTCAATGAGGAAATGGTACCTCAGATCGATGTCCCTGCCCTCGTGTTCCATGACGAGACTGATAACGTCACCCCGATTGAGGACAGCCGAGCCATCGCAAACGCTTGGAAAAGTGCCCAATTAATAAAGACAACGGGGCTGGGTCACAGGGGCGCATTGCAGTCAAAAAATATACATGACCAGGTCGTGGCCTTCTTGAAAGACTAAAAAAGTGACCAGCCTGCGTAAGGCTGGTCACTTTTTTGCGATATTCCGTCAAACTACATGTAATCCGGCGTATCTCCCATGATCTCCCAGCCTCGTTCCAGCGCGATGGACTTCAATTTTGCCTCCGGATATACAGCTACAGGATGCTCCGCATGTTCCAGCAAGGGAAGATCCAGAACTGTATCTCCGTAGGCGACATCCACGCGCTCAACGCCCACTCGGCTTAGTACGCGTTCGATCTTCTTTTCATCGGCCACCAACTCACCAATGGACCGCAATCTTCCCTCGACGATCTCGGTTGGTGTGCCGACCACCTGCGCGCCGATCCGATTTGCGAACGGTTCGATGAACGGTTCCACGACGCTGCTCGCGATATAGACCTGTGCGCCTTCTTCACGATGGTTGATTAGGCGTGCAACCACATCCTCGCGGCGTTTCTTCCATAGATTTTGTTCCACCACCCATTCAGAGACGTGCCGCACTTTTTCCTCGTCGGCATCCTTGATGTACGAAAGGCTGTTGAGCATCAACTTTTGCCCCCAGGCCAGCGAGTCGATCAGTCCGCTTTTGGCGAGCAGATAGGACGGCAGGATCGAGGCGATATACATATTCGCATGCAATCGGCTCTGGTTGTGCCTCACCCAATCCACAAGCCCCAGAAACGGAGCGCCGGTGGTCAATGTGCCCATCAAGTCTGAAACGACGATCATAAAGTCTCCAACTAAATCCTTGTCCTGCAAGTATAGCACCATAACAAAACAGCCAGCCCTCAAGGGCTGGCTGTGATCGAAGTGAAATACGTTGAAAATTATTCCTGGTCGGTCATTCTTCTTCTTCTGAATCGAGCTGTTCGCTCGCTTCTTCCACTTCCCCTGTATTGTCTTCTGCCTGGGCTTGTTGTTCCAGTTTCT
>DATHRQ010000192.1:0-6392 GCA_035465095.1 Anaerolineales bacterium
GTCAACGGCAAAGTGGGAATATTCGGCACATGTTCCGGCGGCAGGCATGCCTACCTGGCCGCGTGCCTTGTCGAGGGATTTGACGCGGTCGTGGATTGCTGGGGCGGGCGCGTGGTCATGTCACCGGAAGACTTGAACGACAAGACTCCGGTTGCTCCCATCGATTACACAAAAGACCTATCCTGCCCGATTCTCGGGATATTCGGTAATGACGATAGCAATCCCACGCCAGAACAGGTAAATCAGCATGAGGAAGAACTGAAGAAACACGAGAAGGATTATGAGTTCCATCGCTATGATGGCGCAGGCCACGGTTTCTTTTACTATATCTACAGCGCCTACCGCCAGGACCAAGCCATCGATGGCTGGGAGAAAGTCTTTGCGTTTTTGGAGAAGAATTTAAGTTAAGATGACAGTCACTTCGCTCCCTACATTTCATTTCGGGAGTGCTTCGCAAAAGTGACTATCACCTCATCATGAGGAGGTAATATGTGCACCATGATCGTGGAAAAGATAAAGATCAAAGGCAGCGGCAAGGGAACAAGCGGCTGGTTTAAACTCGAAGGCGCCAACGTGTCGTACGACCACCCCTTCAATGCGCCCTATGAACATGCCCTCAACATTGACTTTGTCAACGAATCCAAGGGACCGTCTGCACGCGTGGCAGTCGAATTGAGTGAGGAGGCCGCGCACGAACTGGTAAAAACGATCACAGCCGTGCTGGAGCGGGCCAAAGAGGGCGGGCATTTGGAAAGTCAGCGGGTGAAGATCTAAATCGGACAGAGTCAACAGTTCGTTGGGAAAGAGCGAATTCTCGTCCAGTTTTAGAGATATCCCGTTCAAAGCGTTCACTGTGAAAGAATTGGATTAATGGTTGAATCTGTGACCATATTTTTGTATACTGAGAATAACCATCAGGAGGTACGAACCATGCGAATTCAAAAAGTTATTCTTGTCCTTATTGTGATTGCGGCCCTGCTGGCTCCAAATTCGGCCCAGGCACAATCGACCAGTACATCTTCCGACTATCAGGGACGCGGCCCCCAATGCCGCTTGCCTGAGTCGAACGCAGAGGGTCTTGAGATCCTTAGCAACTATTACCCCGGTTACTGGTGGGATCATACCGACCTCACCATCGCCGTCCAGGCACATCCGAGCGCAACCCCGGCGCAACTGGACGCTGTCCATGGGGCCATTGAAACCTGGAGTGATCTCCTGGATGATTGCTTTGACGGGTTAATCACATTGACCGATGTGACTGATGGAAAGAAGAAACACCGCACCCACGTTGACATCATCCTTCATTACAATCCGACTCAGGGCGGTGTATCCTATGAAGGGTATGCTGTCTGCGGAGACCATAAATGCAACAACATCATCGTAAGCTCCGATTATCCACCCAGCACAGGCATTCCGCCAAGTGACCCGGAATACATCGGGTGGGTGACATTACATGAGCTTGGTCATGCCCTCGGACTGGGACACACGACCAACCTTTGGGAAAGCACCGACATTATGGGCTACGGCTGGCCCACCCTTGGCGAGCCTGTTCTCTCTGATTGCAATGTGGACGCGCTCAGGTTCGTCTTCGCCTGGGTCTTCGAGGGAAGTGAACCGCATCCACCTGCGCAGGGCCCATATGATTGCTCCCTTGACTAAAAGCGCAAATAAATTGTAATATTTGTCGAGAACGGCGACCAGGATAAAACTCAGGTCGTCGTTTGATGTTCGGGGAAATAACACTTTCAACCTAAAATGAACAGCAAAGCGTGACGGTTTTATCGTTCATGTGTTAGTATAGGTTGGAGGGGGGAAAAGCACGTCAAATTGGAAGTTTTGGTAGGCAGCGTTCGGATATACCGGACAAAAGTGTTTTTTATTCAAATTAAAATCCGTGTACTAAAATAGCACTTGGGAAAGGAGGTGTCCCCGACATTATAAAACATGGAACCAACGGATCATGCTGACTGCCGTTGGAATTAGATTCAAGCCAGCACCCTGTATTTAAAAAAGGAGATTGAAGATGCTCAAGAAACATGTTTCTATGTTTATCAGCTTATTGATATTGGGTTCGCTGATCCTGGCAGCCTGCGGCCCGGCCCCAACAGTCCCACCTCCTGAGGTAATCGTCCAGACAGTTGAAGTGGAGGTTCCCGTCGAAGTGGAGGTCCCCGTTGAAATGGAGCCGTTCCCGGATGGCACGGAGATCAGCATATTGCAATGGAGTCACTTTGTGCCGCAATACGACGTCTGGTTCGATCCGTTTGCCACGGATTGGGGCAACGCCAATAACGTCGGGGTTACCGTCGATCACATCGCGCTTGGCGAATTACCTGCCGCCCTGACCGCCGCAATCGACGCAGGCGAAGGTCCCACGCTGGTGGAAATGGTTTTTGCGCCCCCGCAATTCATCGAGGGTCTGCACGACTTAACAGAACTTAACATGCAGGCACAGGAGTTGTTCGGGGAACAGGCGGAAACCAGCATGATGAGTTCCTACCTGCCTGCAACCGGCACATATTACGGTTACAGCCCGGGCTGGGTACCCGACCCGGCCAATTACGACAGAGCCTTGTGGGCCGAGGTTGGCTATCCGGACGGCCCATCGACATGGGCAGACCTGCTTGATGGAGGCGCACAAATAAGAGATCAACTGGGCGTCCCGCTGGGCTTGGGCCTGTCGCCTGAACTGGACTCCCGACTGGCGATGAGATCAATTATCTGGTCACATGGCGGATCCATTCAGGATGAGAATGAATGTGTGGTCATCAATTCCCCAGAGACCGTTGAAGCGGTCAACTTCCTGACGGAACTTTATAACTCGGCCATGACTGAAGAGGTCTTTGCCTGGGACCCGGCCTCCAACAATCAGGGGCTGATCGCCGGAGAACTCTCCTATATCCTCAACTCGATCTCTGCCTATCGCTCTCTGCAGGAAATCGACCCCGAAGCCGCTGATAACATCGGCCTCGGACCTGCGTTGATCGGTCCCAGAGGCGACCAGCATGCGTCCGCTCATGTTTGGTCGGTCTATGTTATTCCCAACTATGTAGAGGGCGCGGAACTTGAAGCTGCCAAGGCATTCCTGCTGCATCTGACAGCAAACTACAACCAGGCTGTCTTCAACAGCAAGCTCTACAACTTCCCCGCCTTCCCAAGTACGGTTCCGCAATTGGATGGCTGGCTGACCGTTGATCCATTTGGTTCACGCCCGTCTGACAAATTACTCGTTCTTAATACCGCAAAAGACTGGGTGGTTTGGATCGGTTATCCCGGCCCGGCGAACCCGGCCATTGGTGAAGTGTTCGGAACGAACCTTATCGTGACCATGATGGCGGAGGCTGCGCGAGGTGAGAAGACGGCCGAGCAAGCCGTTGCAGACGCCGAAACCCAGATCAATGCCATTTTCGATAAATGGCGTGACGCAGGTCTGGTGGGCTGCAATTAACGGCCAAACATGCGTCAGGGGTACAATTTAACAAAGGGGAGGCAGAGCGACATTGGATCTTCTGCCTCCCTCTTTAACTGAATCACAGTATTAAATAAAGGAATTTTTGAGTTTTGTATCAGCGCTTTTGTTGAGGTGAAGATTATGGCAGTTATTGAAGTAAAAGATCTCTCCAAGCATTTCGACAAAGTCCATGCTGTGGACGGGGTAGATCTGGCAATTCGCGAAGGGGAACTGGCCGTTATCCTTGGGCCGTCCGGCTGCGGGAAAACAACGCTCATGCGCATGATCGCCGGGCTGGAAAAACCAACCTCCGGCACAATTTCCATAGGCGGTACTGACGTGACCGAATTACCTCCCCGAGTCCGACCCATCGCCATGGTGTTTCAAAGTTATGCGCTTTACCCTCATATGACCGTATTCAACAACATGGCTTTCCCGTTAAAAGCCTTCGGGAATTTATCCAAAGAGGAAATTAACGACAAGGTCGAGTGGGCAGCTTCCATTCTGGGAATTCAGGCGCTGCTCGACAGAAAACCCCGCCAGCTCTCCGGCGGAGAAAGACAGCGGGTGGCGCTGGGTCGGGCGCTCGTCAAGGAACCAAAGGTCTTGCTGCTCGACGAACCGCTCTCCAATCTGGATGCCAAACTTCGTGCCTCGGCCCGCGACGAACTGCAGCGCTTCCAGCGCAGGTTGGGCATTACGACCATCTTCGTCACGCACGATCAGATCGAAGCGCTGGGGATGGGCGACCGCATCATTGTCATGTCCCAGGGAAAGGTCATGCAGATCGGAACGCCCCAGGAGGTCTATCACAGGTCGGCCAACACCTTCGTGGCTACATTCCTCGGCTCACCAGGCATGAACCTGATCCAAAAAGAAAAGTATTTGCTCGGATTTCGACCGGAACAATTCGTGCCGCAGGAGATCGCCGAACGCAAGGACAATCTTGAGTTATTCTCTTTTACTGTCAAACGCGTCGAGTACTTGGGCGCGGAACAACAGGTCTATGGACGGATCAAGGAGGACAAAGAGGATAATAAGGTCATTGCCAGTCTATCCTCGGAGACGGATGTAAAACTCGAACCCGGAAATACCTATACATTTGCCGTCCAGAAGGAAAGATTGCGCTATTTTGACAATGCAACGGGCGCCCTGATCGATCAGGGCCATGTTGGAAATACGGAGTAGGAGGGAAAATGGAAAACCAAATGACAAACAAACAAAAACCAGCGGGCAGGCTTCAATTCTGGACGGACAGGGAGGATATACTCAGTTCCCTTTTCCTGTTCCCAGCGGTGATCTACATCGTGGCGCTCGTGGGGATCCCGTTCGTTATCGCGCTGACATTCAGTGTAACCAACGTGACGGTGGGCAACACCAACCTGAATTTCACAGGGCTGGATAATTTTCGCGCCATCATGCAAACACCGCAATTCACCCAGAGCTTGAGGAACACGATCTCCTTTACGATCATCTCCCAGATCATTATCATCGTATTGGCGAATATCCTTGCCGTGGTCCTCTCGATGGACTTCAAAGGGAAATGGTTCGCACGGTTCCTGATCATGCTTCCCTGGGCCACACCCATCGCGCTGGGAACGATCGGCTGGCTTTGGCTGCTCGATTCGAAATTCAGTCCCATAGACTGGGTGCTGCGTTACATGCACCTGCTGGGCGAACCCGGAGCGCTGCTCGGGGGTCAAAGAAACATGTTCTATCTGGGGCGCCTCGAACTGGCGAAGGCTTCCATCATCATGGTTCATGTCTGGAGGATGCTGCCGCTCTCTGCGGTCATTTTAATGGCAGGCCTGACATCGATCCCTCAGGATATTCTCGACCAGGCAGATGTGGATGGGGCAGGATTTTGGAGAATCCTCTTTCAGATCAAACTTCCGCTGATCCTGCCGATCATGAGCATTGCCGTGTTGTTCAGTATCATCTTCACCGTGGGCGACATGGCGGTTGTGTATGTCCTTACCAGCGGTGGGCCGGTCTATTACACGCAGATACTGCCCACATGGGCCTTTTACAAAGGGATCGAAAGTGGGGCTCTCGCTGAAGGTGCGGCAACTGCACTCTTCCTTTTCCCGGTATTGCTGGCTGTGGCCATACTGGTGCTCAGGTTCTCGCGACGAACGGAGGTAACATAACGATGAACGATTTCTCCCGCATAGTAAAACGCGCCTTTTTGTACTTCGTTGTGGGCCTGTTCTGTTTCTTCTCTGCCTCGCCGTTCTTATGGATGCTGATCACCATGTTCAAGGAGGATAGAGACCTCTACCGCACCGCCAATAACCCGTTCATCTTCAACATTCCTCCAACCCTTGACCATCTTCGACTGCTTCTCCAAAATACAAACTTCCCCGTATTCCTGCGAAACTCCGTCTTCATCGGTATATTGGTGGTGATCATCACGCTTGCCATCAGCATTCCAGCGGCATACAGCCTTGCCAGGCTGGCCGGACGTTGGGGTGAACGGGCCGGGATCGGAATTTTTCTCGTATATCTGGTGCCACCCACGCTTCTTTTTATTCCGCTTTCGCGGGTGGTTGTTTCGCTGGGATTATATAATTCCCTATGGTCTCTGGTTCTGGTCTACCCAACGATTACGATCCCGTTCAGCACATGGTTGCTGATGGGATTCTTTAAATCCATTCCAAAAGACCTGGAAGAGGCCGCCAGGGTGGACGGCTACAGCCGCTTGATGAGTTTTATAAAAGTTGTAATGCCCCTCTCGATATCGGGCGTTGTCGCCGTGATCGCCTTCACGTTTACCCTGACCTTACATGAATTCGTTTACGCGCTGGCCTTCGTGACCTCCTCGGCACAAAGGACCATCAGTGTCGGCGTTCCAACGGAGCTTGTGCGCGGCGATGTTTTTTATTGGCAATCCCTGATGGCGGCCGCAGCCATCGTCGCGATACCTGTTGGCCTTGTCTAC
>DATHRQ010000193.1:0-2747 GCA_035465095.1 Anaerolineales bacterium
GCCGACAGCAGTAATGGGCGGTTTTAACGAAGAATTTCTGGAATTACCGCGCGATGTGTTAATCTCGGTGATGAAGAAACACCAACGGTACTTCCCGGTTCAAGGTTCAAAGTCAAAGGTTAAAGGAGGGCAACCTTCAAACCTGTTACCGCACTTCATCGCCATCCGCAACGGCGACGACATCGGCGTGGATACTGTCCGTCAGGGCAACGAACACGTACTCAACGCGCGCTTTGCAGATGCGAACTTCTTTGTGCGTGAAGACCTCAAGCAACCGCTCGAAGATTACCGCAATGAACTTGCTGGCCTCATCTTCCATACCAAACTGGGTTCCATGCTCGATAAGTCAGAACGCATCGAGAAATTGGTCAACGAATTGATCCCCATGCGTGGGCTTGAGAAGGATGAGGCCGTCTTCGCCCGCCGCGCCGCGCACTTGATGAAGGCTGATCTTGTCACGCAGATGGTGACCGAGATGACGTCGCTGCAGGGTATCATCGGCGGCGAATATGCGTTACGAAGCGGCGAGACGAAGGAGGTTGCCACTGCGATCAGCGAGCAATATCAAACCGTTCCGCAATCGAAAGCGGGGCTTGCCATTGCCCTGGCAGACCGACTCGATTCGCTGGTGGGCCTCTTTGCGGCAGGGCTGGCACCGACCGGAGCGAAAGACCCGTTTGGTCTGCGCCGCGCCGCGATTGGAATCGTCCAGCCGTTGATCGAACATGACATGGATTTTGACCTTGCCGAGGCAGTGAAACGATCAGCAAAGACACAGCCGATCGAAGTCGACGATGAAACACAGGCAAAGATTCTGGAATTCATTACAGGGCGTTTGTCCGTTGCATTGAAGGACATGGACGCTGCGCGCAAGCATGATGTCGTCGAGGCGGTGCTTGCGGAGCAATCGGCCAACCCGGCGGCCTCGGCTCGGGCGGTGAAGCAGTTGTCCGTTTGGGTGGGACGCGATGATTGGTCCACGATCTTGGATGGCTTCGCCAGATGTGTCCGCATCACGCGTGATCAGAAGGAAAGGTATAAGGTCAAGGAAAAGTCCCTGCGTGAGATCGAGGAACGAACATTGTACGAAGTGCTAAATCTCCAAAACACTTCATTTGATGGGGATGTGGACGCACTTCTCAAGGTTGTTTTGGCGCTCATCCCGCCCATCACATCCTTCTTCGATGAGATCCTGGTCATGGCCGAAGAAAAGGAACAGCGCGAGAATCGCCTGGGCTTGTTGCAAAAGATCGCAGGCCTGTCAGATGGCGTGGCAGATTTGAGCAAGCTCGATGGATTTTAAATTACGAGGCGGCTCATAAAAAATTAAGGGGAAATAAGTTTTTTTGCCAAATCGGACACGATTGGGTATAATGCAAATAACAAATAGCGGGGAAGTGAATGACATTCTATTCGTGCATTGTACTTTCATCGAAGCAACAGGTTAATAAGGAGAAGATAGTATGTCCAGGTTATCTACCCGAACAGTATTTGCTGTGCTGATCAGTCTTGGGGTCGTCTTTGCGATATTTACAAGTGTGCAGGGCGCATCGTTGGATCTAAACGCAGGCGAAAGGGGCTCACACTTGGTCGGCGGCGCGATGGTCAACTTCAACCACGACCGCCTTACCGATGCGGAATTGGAGACATATAATGCGCAGTTGGAGTCCTATAACAACCCGCATAAGAATGGCGCGGGCGGAGGCTGCCATTCCGTTGGAAGTCCTCACCCGGATGAGTATTAAGATTGTATTTACAGCCACAGGGCAGTCGTAATGACTGCCCTTTTTACTTTAAAAATACCCGTGACTCTAACGCATTAATAAGGCATTCGTAAGAACTTTGTAATTCTTTTTTACTACCCTTGTTTATAGATCGGCTGGTACATAGGGAAGCTCTCCCGTGTATATATTCTGGCAAATGAACACAGGAGTCAGAAACAACCAAGCATTTTGCTTCCCTACTAAATGATGGCCGAAAAAATCTCAATTCTAAATAAGGAGTAGATCATGCGAAAATTAATGTTGTTTACCATAGCCCTTTTGTTTGGGCTGTCCCTCTTCATGCCCGCCGGCGTTGTTTATGCCGATGACGATCCCAAAGACCAGGTGGTGGTTGCCAACCGCGGCTCCGGTTCGATTTCCATCATAGATGTGCAAACCAACCAGCTGCTCGACACCATCCCCTTGCCGGCTGCGGCGAATACACCGGAGCCGATGTACGTTGTGTATTCCAAAGCAGGAAATTATGTCTTCGTGGGCGACCGTGCCAATGACCGCGTCGTAGTGTTCGACGCAGATGATTATTCGGTCGTGACCGACATCGCTGCCGGAGCAGGCGTCTTCCATATGTGGGCCGATGGCCGCGATCAGTTTCTGTGGGTCAATAATGACAGCGATAAAACCACCACAGTGATCGATCCTGTGAACTTGAGCGTGATCACAACGGTCGCCATGCCGGCTGACCTGGTGGCCCAGGGATATATCCCGCACGATGTGATTCTTGATCCCAAGGGCCGTTTCGCCTACGTGACCCTGCTGGGCGGCTCCGACCCGGATCATGATTACCTGGTCCAGTTCAGCACAGAGACATTCGAGGAAGTCAACCGTGCACAGGTCGGCAAGGACCCGCACGTTTCACTGACACGCAACAATGAGCTGATCTACGTGCCGGCCCAAAACAGCAGCGTGGTCACCGTTTTCAACCGCAACACGCTCGAATTTGTCAAGGACATATCCGTCCCAGGC
>DATHRQ010000194.1:0-3365 GCA_035465095.1 Anaerolineales bacterium
GGCAAAATCATCCATTAAGGTGGCAGTTGTGGTGACAGAGGTGTTTTCAAGTGAAAGGCTGGTTGCCAAACTCTCAAGCGGATGTGCAGCGGGGGTGAGAACATGGATTTGCCAATCGGCGGATTTCCTGTTCCAGCGTAACGCCGGGACCAAACCTGCCCGCACGAGCGATGACTTGCCGCTCCCTGATGCACCTATTACAGCCAGAAAACGAGTCTCGTTCGCAGGTGACATCCTGTTTGCAGAGAGGGAGAGAACTCGCTCGGTCAGCGAGTTTGTCAACTCCTCGCGCCCCACAAATAGATCGGCATCCGACTCATCGAAGTAATTCAACCCCTTATAAGGACATAGTCCAGGACTTGGCACATCTTCGCGCCTCACATTGGCGGCGAGTTCCAACAGCCGCGCAACGACTTTGGGTTCATGATCCAAACCCAGAGCAGGGACGAAGCGGGCTTCGACGGTTGGGATATCAGGCAAACGAAGATTCTGCTCGAGCCGGCTGATCTGGGCATCGCTGTAACCCACGGCAATGGACAGTTGCATCTGGGTTAGACCCGCGTGACGCCTCAAAAAGCGAAGCAAGTCACCAAACGTGGTGAACTTTTCCAACATACTGGTGGGAATGGAAGAGGACATACATACTTCCTTTCAAAAGACAGCATTTGTCGGTCTTTTCATAAACAGCATAGCACAATTACAGGTTGTTTGGAGAATTTTGGTAGAAAATGTCAAGTCCGGTAAGCGCCTGGGTGCTACAGTAGAAGCAGAAAAACCGGCGCGCAAATCCAGTGCAAATTCAACCGGTGAAAGGAGATCAAAATGTTCAAAAGTCGTTTCTTCAATATATTGGTTGCGGTCGCATTACTGGTAGTTTTAATGCTCACCGTTCAAGAGGCAGTTGCCACAAAATCTGTTGTCTCGGAAGTGGAATCTGTATCGCAGTTATACGCTGCAAATCCAGAATTGATGGTAGCTGATCGGTATAGTCCTGAAAGAATTGGTTTCAGTGAAACACTTCTGTTCGCGACCAACCCAGAGCTGTCAGTTGCCAATCGTTACGCTGCTTCCACAAATCAGATCAGCGAGTCAACCTTCTTGTCAATGAACCCCGAATTATCCGTCGTGTGGCGGTATGCAGCCACAAGGGCTGAAAAATGAAGGCCTGATACTTGGGGGATCACACGGGGAATTAGAGATACTTTGGACTTCCTCCTCCAAATAGTAAGTCCAGTATCGAGTAGTCAGTGGCGGTACAAATCACCGCCACTGACCGTTTCAGATCAAAACGAAAAAAGAGTGGGAAATGTCTACGAAAGTTGTAGTGGCAGGCCGTTCTAGCCCCTTGAGCTTTTACAATGACTACCATTTACAATGTGGTGATCATATTTGATCAAGAACATCGCCTGCTTTCATCCAAATTCTTCTTTATCAGAATCAGAGTATTCCGTTTTATACAATGAATCCATATAAACTGCTTGTTTCTTTCCGATAAGCCTTTTCAATCGCGGCGCTTTGAAAGTGATATGAACAACCTGCGTTGTTCTAAACGTCCCCCTTACGATTCAATGTGTAAAGATAGATCAGCGCCCCTCCCACAAGCAAGGACGGCAGGATGATGAGTCCTGCCTCAGGACCGAACGCACCGCCGGTCCACAGTTCCGGGCCTGTGACCTGATTTCTCGTTAACGCGTAAATTTCCAGGCCTGAGACAGGAAAGCCAAACACCACGCCCTCGAAGAAATTCCAGCCGATGTGCAGGCCGATGGGCAGCCAGAGTTGCTTGGTACGAATATATCCATAGGCAAGGTAGACGCCCGCAAAGAAGATGCCGGCTGCGCTGATCCAGGTCGCATTCGGATTACCGAGGTGGAGAATGCCGAATACCGCCGATGAAATGACCACACCCCAGAACAGGTTGAGTCCGCTGGCGATGGTCTGCAAATGATAGCCGCGTGAGAGCAGCTCTTCATTCCAGCCCACCAAAAGGAAGCCAACAAAAAAGAGCAGCACGTTGGCGACGACCGTATTGATCGGGTCGAATTGCCAGGCGAAACCTTCAAACGTCAACCAGCCAAGGCTGAGCATGAGAATATAAATAAATCCCATTTGGACGAAAGTGATACCAATGCCGGCGAGAATATCGTATAAGGCTTGCATATCCAATTTCAATCCAAGGCTTTCGAATGACCGCTTGTCCAGCCAGCGGCGGACAATATAAACCGAGCCGGTGATCACAACCAGATTCAGGATTTGACCAACGACGATATCTCCCGGGTCAATTGTCAGCCTGAGGATATTTGCAATGTTGAAAATGGCAGCCCCAAATACGATTATCAGCAGGGTCTGGAGTAATAACCTCCATCCTGCACGCAGGCGCGGTTCATCTGGTGAGATAAAAATTGCAGCAAGGATGTTTCTCTTGGAGTTTGTTGGCATTTCCTGTGACATGACCTGTCTCCTTTACGGGATCTTGTAGATGGAATATACGCCGTCTGATGTTTGGCTGACCAATGATAGTTTATCTCTTATTTCGTTCAAAGCAATCTGGCGGGCAATATCCTCCTCGCTTAAATCGGACGAGAATGTAATATCCACGCCTCTTTCGTAGATGAGGATGTGGGTATATCCCACTGACTTCCAGTGCTGGATGACTTCATCCGTCGTTCGATAAAGATGCAGGTCATGGGCAAAGTTATACAACACCAGATCGGGCTGGATGGGGCGTGGAAGATCGTAGGAGCGCGGCTCATACAGGCTGTAGATGTTTGCGTCGGCTGGCAGTTCGTCCATGAGTTGGATGAGTGCCGCATAGGACGGGTTAACCCGCTCGATATATCTTTCTCTAGCCTGTGTTCCAAACGCGACCCCCAGCGGATTCCGTTCGAGGACGAATAGCCCTGTATCGAGTAGTGTCAAACTAATGACAACCGTGATTACTACGTTGACCAGATAGCTGATTCGCGATCTGGGAGAGTCGAGGCGGGAGATGTGGTCCCAGCCGAGGGCGGTGGGAATGGCGAGAAGAATCAACGCAGGGAAGAAGAAGCGTACCTGCCATAAGACTGCAGAGTTGATGACGCCAAACGTCCAGGTCAGGAAGCTCAGGGCGGCGAAAATGCCTATCGATCTCAGCGACCAGGTTTCGGCTTGTCCTGAGCGGAGACGAAGGGCTGTGTCCCGACGCGGACGTTTGAACAGAATCCACAACGTCATGGGAAGAAGAATGAGGAAGAGCGGGCCGATACGGCAGTCGATGGGGGAGAGTTCACGATGCCCCAGGATCATGTTAAGCGGAATAAGCAGGATTTGGGTGAGGTCCCATCCGATACCGGTGCCGGCGTTGGAATACCAGGCACTGCGGA
>DATHRQ010000195.1:0-5790 GCA_035465095.1 Anaerolineales bacterium
GTCGCCTACGTGATCGCCGTGTCCGTGGCTGATCAGGATGAAGTCGGCCTCGACAGCTTCGGGGGAGATGGAAGCGGAGGGATTGCCCTCCAGGAACGGATCGATGATCAGTCTGTGCCCGTCAGTTTCGAGTCCGAGTGCAGCGTGTCCGTAAAAGGTGAGTGTATGTGACATGGAAATCTCCTTTCGTTACTCATTAACAGTATAGGCTGAATCCATAAAGGAAGTCAATTCCGGTTGGCAGGCCGGGCAAATGACCCTATAATGAACCAACTCTTTTTGGAGCATTTATGAAACCCACTTTTCGGCAGCGCCTTCGCTATCAGTTCGATAACCTGATGTCACGCGGTACGTCCGCCATGATCGGCATGTTGTTCATAATGTCGCTTGCCATTGTCCTTGTGGCGGGCATCGTCATTTCGATCTTCAACTTTACACAGTTGGACGATCCCACGCCCCTGTCCTTCGGGGAGGCCGTATGGGAAAGCCTGATGCGCACACTCGACCCAGGCACTATGGGCGGGGATACCGGCGCAGGCTTCCGTTTCGTGATGCTGTTCGTCACGCTGGGCGGCATCTTCATCGTCAGCGCGTTGATCGGTGTGTTGAACAATGCCATCGAGGGACAGATGGAACGCCTGCGCAAGGGACGTTCGCGCGTGCTCGAATCGGGACATACCGTTGTGCTGGGCTGGTCGCCGCAGGTCTTTACCATTCTCAACGAGTTGATGATTGCGAACGAAAACCAGCCGCGGGCGCGCATCGTCGTGTTGGCAGAAAAAGATAAAGTGGAGATGGAGGAGGAGATCTCGGAACGGATCGAAAGTCGCGGAGAGACCCGCATCATCTGCCGCAGCGGTAATCCGATCGATCCGAACGACCTCGAGATTGCCAGCCCGCATACGGCAAAATCCATCATCGTCCTGCCGCCTCAAAGCAGGGTCCCTGATACAGAGGTCATCAAGACTGTGCTGGCCATCACCAACAATCCCAACAGGCACGAGGAAAAATATCATATCGTCACAGAAGTCCGCTTTGCGAGAAACCTGCCTGTGCTCCAAATGGTTGGCGAGGACGATCATGTGCAGGCCGTTCTCACGCGCGACCTGATCGCGCGCGTCGTCGCGCAGACCTCGCGCCAGTCGGGACTCTCGGTCGTGTATACCGAACTGATGAATTTCGGCGGCGATGAGATCTACTTCCAGAACCTGCCGGCACTGACGGGCAAAACCTACGGCGAATCCCTGCTCATGTTCGAAGACTCCTGCGTAATGGGTCTGCACAAAAAGGACGGGACGATCCTCGTCAGCCCGCCGATGGATACACCCATTGAAAACGGAGACGAAATCTTCGCCCTCTCTGCAGACGACGACACGGTTCGCCTCTCGAATCGGGAACTGAGTCCGATCGATGAAACGCTGATCCGCTCGAGCGGTAAGCCAGTAAAGCCCAAACCCGAAAAATGTCTGATCCTCGGCTGGAACCGCAGCGGACCGATAATCGTGCGCGAAATGGACAATTATGTTCCCAAAGGTTCGCTGATGACGATCGCGGCAGACATTTATGGAATAGAAAAACAACTGAACAAGAAAAGCATAAAGCTAAAAAATCAAAAACTGAACGTGATCGAAGGCGAAACCACAGATCGTGCCCTGCTCGATTCGCTTGGTGTTGAAGACTACGATCATGTCATCGTGCTGGCGAACAGCACCCTCGACCCGCAGGAAGCCGACGCAAAAACTCTGGTCACGTTATTGCACTTGCGCGACATGGCCGAGGCGGATGAAACGCCCTTCTCCATCGTCAGCGAAATGCTCGACCTGCGCAACCGCGAACTGGCCGAAGCCACCCAGGTGGACGATTTCATCGTCAGCGAGCATCTGGTCAGTTTGATGATGGCCCAGATATCGGAAGACCCCGATCTCTACAATATCTTCATGGATCTCTTCGACCCCGATGGGGCTGAGATCTATCTCAAACCCATCGGTGATTATGTGGCAACCGATCAGCCCGTCAATTTCTATACGGTGGTCGAAGCCGCCCGTCGACGCGGTGAAACCGCAATCGGTTATCGGATCGTCTCAGAAGCAAATGACGCTGAAAGCGATTATGGCGTGCATACAAACCCGAGGAAATCAAAGGAAGTGACATTCACCCCTGAAGACAAAGTGATCGTGATCGCGGAAGAGTAAATCAACTCGTAGCAGGATTGTCAGGCTGCAAGCCTAACTTACTTACAAAAAAGCGGATTTCTCCGCTTTTTTGCTTAAATTCTTCCGAATAAAAAGGGGTGGATGTACGTTAAGATAGTGACAGGAGAAAATGCAACGGTGGTAACGACACAGGCAGTCAACGAAACAGAGTTGGTCAGCAGCGCACAAAACGGCGACCGAAATGCGTTCAGTGAGTTGGTTCGCGTGCATGCGCAGGGCGTGCTGAACGTTACCTACCGCATGTGCGGCGATGCCCACATATCGGAGGATGCCGCGCAGGAGGCCTTTATCCGTGCCTGGCAGAACCTGGCTTCCTACCGCCCGCAGACGTCGCTGCGCAATTGGTTATATCGTATCGCCGTCAACGCCGCGACGGACATGCTCCGCAAGGAAAAACGGATATTGCCAGATGATATCGAAGATCTGCATCTGACAGATGGTCAACCCGGGCCCGAATCGCTTACGTCTCAAAATGAAAGAACCGCGCTGGTGCAAACAGCAATCCAATCCCTGCCCGATGCGAGCCGCGCGGTGTTGATACTCAGAGAATATGAAGGGCTGTCCTATCTGGAAATTTCATCAATTCTGGACATCCCGGTTGGAACTGTGATGTCACGCTTGAATTATGCAAGAAATTTATTGAAAAAGAAATTGGAACCACAATTATCGCTGCTGGAGGCTGAATATGTCTAACCACGTCACCGAACAGTTGAACGCCTATATGGATAGTGAACTGAAGGGAAAGCAACTTCGTCAGGTGGAAGATCATCTCGCGGAGTGTGAAGCCTGCCAGGCAGAGTTGGATTCATTGCAGGGATTATCTGCCCTGTTACAGGAAGTCCCTGCGCCGGAGTTCACGTCGAACGAACGCTTCGTGACTCAGGTCAACCTGCTTCTGCCCGAGCGACGGAGTGCGACACCGAGAAACAGTCTCCTCGAAATCGGTTGGTGGATGATACCGGTCGGTTTGTTGGCCGCCTGGATATTTATCAGCACATCCAGCCTGCTTAGCAGCGCCCTCTCTGTTGCCGATAATTTTGGACTCATAGACAGCACAACTGCGCTCATCTCGGACTCGCCCCCAAACGCAGCCTGGAGTTCAACGTTTGAACGAGTCGGTCTGTTGGATGGCGAAAGCCTGCAATGGGCCAGGTCAACGGAGAGTATTACAAGGAACGTATTACCGCGATTCATCTGGCAGGCATCGATCGCCTTGATGTATCTGACATGGATCGCGATCTGGTGGGCACGCCAAACGCGTCATGCGCGTCAGCCACATGGCCAACCCCTCGAAGGCTGAGGCAGGCCCACAGTAGGAAAGAACCGAAAAGAAAGTTTTTAACAAGGAGAAAATAATGGATCCCGTCAAAATTTTGAAACGTGCATGGCACATCCTGTGGAGCTATCGTGCTCTTTGGGTATTTGGCTTGATATTGGCGCTGGCCGCCGGAGGCTCATCCGGCGGGAGTGGAAACAGCGGAACCAGGTTTTCAGGCGATTCGCAGGACTCGTATCAACCTGAAAGTCTGCCCGACGCCCTTCGATACTTAAGCGAGGAGATGGAAAAGCTCTTCGATCAGGGCTCACAGCAACTGGAATTTTCCAGCGGAGATATGACCACAGTGCTGGTGCTCGGCGGCATTTTCGTTCTGGGCATGCTGATCTTTGGGCTCGTTGTGACAGTCGCCCGTTATGTATCTGAGACTGCCGTCATCCGCATGGTGGATGAATACGAAAACACAGAGACGAAGATGACCGTGCGAGAAGGTTTCCGCATTGGTTGGTCTCGCACTTCGTGGCGATTGTTTCTAATCAATTTGATCGTCAACCTGCCTGTCATCCTGCTGGCGCTTGCGCTGATCTTCGCTGGCCTCGGCGTGTACTTCGCCGTTGAAGGTGGAAACCTGACCTTTACATCGTTCAGCGTGATCGCCATGATCGGTGTAGTGTTCCTGCTTATCTTCGCTGTGGTCATCCTGACCGTTGCCCTAAACCTGCTGCGACATTTCGTCTGGCGGGTCAGCGCCCTCGAAAACCTGGGCGTGAGGGAGTCGTTCAGCCGCGGCTGGGCATTGGTACGTGAGAATTGGAAGAGTGTCGGTTTGATGTGGCTGGTAATGCTGGGTCTGGGCATTGCCTGGGGAATAGCCTCGATCATCCTCTTCATCGTGACCATCCCTGTTTTAATCGTCACCTTTATCATCGCTGTGATCGTGGTGGCAGTCCCTGCATTGTTGTTGGGCGGTCTCTTCAGCCTGCTTCTCACTGGACCGCTGCCGTGGATACTCGGCGCCATCTTTGTCCTGCCGCTGTTCTTCATCATCGCCTTCTCGCCCTGGGTACTGGTTGGCAGTTGGCAAACCGTCTTCACATCGACGGTCTGGACGTTGACCTATCGCGAGATCAAGGCAATGCCAGTCGAACCTGCAGCAGAATTACCTGCTGAAGCTTAGCACTACAGGAACACCCCGCTGCGCGGGGTGTTTTTTTAACGCTCGAAGATGGAAATGCTTTCGATGTGATACGTCTGCGGGAAAAGGTCGAACGGCGTGACTTCCTTCAGACGATAGCCCCCATTGATCAGCCGCGCTGCATCGCGCGCCAATGTGGACGGATCGCATGAGACGTACGCAACGTGACTCGGGCTCAGCTTGAGGATTCCGTCCACGACGGTCTTGTCCAGGCCTGCGCG
The DNA here is from genome assembly GCA_035465095.1 of Anaerolineales bacterium. GTDB lineage: Bacteria > Chloroflexota > Anaerolineae > Anaerolineales > Villigracilaceae > Defluviilinea. The sequence goes on from DATHRQ010000195.1 coordinate 4,906, forward strand.
CGGCGGGTCAACCAACACGACATCTGGGTTCGCTTCAAGATGCGGGATCACAGCCTCGGCCTCGGCCTCGTAAAGTTCCACGTTATCGAACTCATCCAGATTGACGGTGAAATCCTCGCTCGAAGATGCGGATGCTTCGATCCCGATCACTGTTTTGCATTTGGGGGCAAGGAACGCGCTGAACAACCCAACGCCGCAATAGACATCGAGCAAGATCGTAGATCGGGAAATTGGTAATTGGGTCATTAGATATTCGACCATTTTCCCTGCCATTTCCGTATTCACCTGGAAGAAGGATGACGCCGAAACCTTGAAATCGCGTCCCAAGACGTTCATGATGATGTAGTCACTGCCCGCAAGGACAACCGTGTTCCCTGCATAGAGATGCGTGACGGAGATGCCCGCTTCGATCTCGAGTTCGGGCGGTTCAGGCGCTTCCGAGTCAAAGATGAGCATCAGGTCATCGTCCATGCCCGCGCGCAGGGACACACGCGCGACATTAGTCGCGGCTTCAAACTCAAGTTGAGGCCAAAAGTTGTTGATGGCAGCTTCAGGCAGATTACACTCGGTGATTTCAATTACGGAGGCAGGCGCACCTGCTTCTACAAATCCCAATTTTCCGTCTTTCGTCAATGAGAATTGGATATGGTTGCGATAATTCCATGGATTCGGGCTTGCAACGATCGGCCCGACAGGCGGATTCTCGATCTTGCCAATGCGTTTCAACTGATCAATTAATATTTCAGTTTTTGCAAGCAACTGTTTTTCATAAGGCAGGTGTTGATAATGACATCCGCCGCATGGCCTCACATTCTCCCTCACCCCTAGCCCCTCTCCCTGAGGGAGAGGGGGACTCTGCGGCAAAAAGAAGTGTTTGCATTTCGC
>DATHRQ010000196.1:0-9892 GCA_035465095.1 Anaerolineales bacterium
GGCACTGACAGACATCCTGCTGTACCATGTGGTTTCCGGCAAGGTAATGGCCGCTGATGTGGTCGAGCTCGAAAGCGCCCCGACAGTTCTGGGTCAGGACATCACGATCACGATCGAAGATGGCAACGTCTTCCTCAACGATACAGTTCAAGTCATCATCACCGATATCGAAACCTCCAATGGTGTGATCCACGTTATTGATGCGGTTCTCCTCCCGCCTCAGTAATCTCTCCTCCTCGAATTGGATCGAGTACGAAGAAAGGACGGGCCTCAGGGTCCGTCCTTTTGATTCTTCAGTGGGAAACATCTATACCCAGATTAGGTTGTTTTATGGTGTCGAAAGGGGAAAATCTCCGTTGCAGGAAAACCCCACTGGAGCCTGCAGCGGCGCATAACTGTATACATCCAGATACAAAGTTACATTGACACCCGGCCCCGTGATCTTGTATGCGTCTAGGATCGTTGTTTCGGTCGGGATCGAACCCTGGCGCTCGTAGGAAAGAACCTCGCCGTTGGGGCCGCGCAAATGTTCGAGATAGGCCCGCTCACGCGAGGGGCCGCCGAAAGAGTCGCCGCCGATCTGGATCGGATTCGATTCGGTGAATCCGTAGGTCTGGTCTGTGGAAACAGGACAGGATGCGTCTCGATCCGAGAATTTTATCCTGTCCAACAGACCTGCAAAAGTCGGCTTTCCTGAAAGTTCCCAATCGTTCATCTCGGTGATCGAAACACCGAGGCCGAACAATACAAGGTCGGGATTGGGCGAGATGGCAATCGCCTGCCCACCAAACTCCAGATCAGCGGCAGTGCCTGTAAGGTCAATGGCAATGCCTGCGGAACCATCCACTTCGATATCCACCGGCTCTTCCTTCGAGAATTCCCAGCCCCGCGCTTCCAGGCTTGCCAGATAGGAATCGACCACATCCATAAGCGGCCGTGTGCCGTCGTACCCTTCGCTGCCAAATGAGGCTGTAAATGATTTGTTTTCCGTTCCAACCAGAATGATATTTTCATCGGCTTCATACACGAGTGGAAAAGGCACCGAAAGTGTGAATCCGTCTGCCACGACAAGGCTTTCAATGCCGTTCGCTTCAAACAAGGGCCTTGGGGCTTTTGTAGGTATCGAGGTGGATGTCGGTTGAGGGACGGCTGTTTTTGTCGGTAACAAAGTAGGCGTTGGCAGCGGCGGAGTATCTGTAGGTTCCGGCGTTGCTGCCGGAACGCACGCAGTCAACGTAAGCGCCATGAATAGGATGAAGCGAAACGAATATTGCATTATGCCTCCCACAGGGTCGAACCTTATTTTGCCAGGGGTATCCGAATGAAGAACGTACTGCCCGGCAGTTTTTCCTCGTCGTGGCCGGGGCTTTCGACCCAGATCCTGCCCCCGTGCGCTTTAACGATGCCGGCTGTGATCGCGAGGCCCAGCCCCGGTCCACCGCCCTTGAATTTGGTTCGCCCGGAAGAGTGTATTTCCACTTTACCCACCTGATACAGCTTCTCGAAGATGATGTCCTTGTTGGCCGGATCGAGCCCGATACCGCTGTCCTTTATGCTTATCTCACACATCTCACCGCGCCCGTCCACTGTGACGGGTTTTGCGCTGATCGAGATCGTACCGCCATCCGGCGTGAATTTGAGCGCATTCACAACCACATTGTCCAGCGCTTTTTTCAAAAGTTCCGAATCCGCGTGCAGGGGCGGCAGGGAATTTACCGCTTCATCGATTTCAAACGTCATCTGGCGTTCTTCCAAATCTCGGGCGTAATCCTTTTTAATAAGGCGCAGTGCGATTCCGAGCGAAACGTTCTCCAAATGCGGAGACAGCACCTGGCTTTCAAGCCGCGCCACATCCAACATACTGTTGACGACCTGGTGCAAACGTTCGGTGCCCTGAATGACGCCCTCCATGGCCTGTGTCAGCACGGGGTCTTCCTGAATGGCAGGGGCAGATTTGATCATGCCCATGTATCCCTTGATGACCGTCAGGGGCGTTCGCAGTTCGTGCGCCGCCACCTGGATGAAATCGCTTTTGTTCTTGTCCAATTTTTCCAGTTTGTTCAAGGTAACGGTAAGTTCGTTCACGCGCTCCTCGACCATACGCTCCATCAATTGGTTGAAGCGGTTCAGGTCGTCGTACAGGCGGGCGTTCTCGAGCGCGATGGAGGCCTGTGTGGCGAACGTGTTGGCAAGCAGGACGTCGTCCTGATCGAAAGCCGAGGCTTCCTTGCGGCTCATCGTCAACATGCCCATCACTTTATTCTGGAAGTAAAGCGGAATACCCACCCACGACTGATCTTCCGGCAGCCATTCGGGCTGCCGCCAATTCTCCATGGCTTTGACGTCGTCGATGACCATCGGTTCGGAATGTTTTGCGATGGAATGATAAATATTCGTCTCGCCCTTTTCATAGCATAAGTCTTCGATCGGCACGTATTGTGGAAGCCCAATGTGACCGCGCAGGCGTGGAACACCATTGACATCCTCAATAAATAACGCACAACGGTCGACCGGAATGATCTGGGTTAATTGTTCGACGATCTGCTGCGGGACCTCCTCCTCTGTGGATAGGGAGGAAAGCTGCCGCGAAGCCCTCGTCAGTGCTTCTGCCGCCTGACGCCGCGATTGTTCGCTGGAATATAAGGTTGCGTTTTCAGCCGCAATGCCATCTGCAAATTCCTTGGCGATCGACAGCTCTGCCGCACGTTCCTGCGCCTCCGATAAAAGGCGTTCCACTTCCTTCTCTTTTTCCTCCCTCTGCGAAACCAGCATGGTGCGCAGCAGCGCACTGCTGACCAAATTTCGGATGCGGACGTAGATTTCCCAGTCGTCGGGACCCATTTCGACCCACATGAATCCGAAGCGGTTACGGGCCAATGTCAAGGGCATGACCACGGCTGAGTAGCGATGATCTTGCGGCGTTTTTCCATGCGGTACAAGCTGGCCGGTGCCAATGGATGTCTGCTTGCGAGGGGTCTCGAATTTTGCGCTCTCATATTGGAACAGCAGTTTATAGCTTTCCGGCGTCGGCGCGGAAATGGACTGCGGCGAACTCACGTCGCTGTAGAACATCACGTACCAGCGTTCGATCCCCATGGCGGGGAAGTTGTCCGATATGGCCTTGCCGATCCCATCGATGCTCATGGCAGGCGCCATCGAGAAACTGAATCCCTGCAGAACGCTTTCCTGCTGCTCGAGGGCCAGTCTTTGGTAAGCCTGCCAGCGTTGTGAAAGTTCGCCTGCCAGCAAACGCGCCTGTTGAAAGAGGTTCTCCGCACGCAGCATGTCCGTATGACTGGTAATGCCTCCCAGGGCGTAGCGTCGCATCGTCGAGATGACGTTATGCCAGACCGAGGGCGCAATGTTTTCCTTTTTCAAAAGCTCGATCAGGGCGTTGACGGTTTTCAGGAATTCGTCGCTTGTCGTCCTGTCGTTCAAGGTCATCAGGAAGGCGTCCCACATGCGGCCAAAGGCATCCTTGAATTGGGGCAGGGATTTATCCTGCTCGGTGATACCGGCAGAGTTCAGCAGGGCGCGCATGGCGGCTTCGCGTTTGTTTTCCAGCTTGCCTGTTCTGGCTACGTCACGCAGAGCAACTGCCGCATGGCTGACGTTCTCCGGCAGACATCCGCACGACCAGCGGATGAGAACCTGTGTGGGTGTAAGTACCTGCTTTTGAAAGGTACCGCCGTCGATGCGGTTAAGCAGAGCATTCAGTGCGTTCCTGCCGGCCGTGAAATAGGACTGCCGTACCGTTGTCAGCGGTACGCCCATCGATTGGGCCTCACGCAGATCGTCGAAACCGGCCACGGCCACATCGTCCGGCACGCGAATTCCGCGCTGTTGAAGCGCCTCCAATGCGCCGAACGCCATGCGGTCGTTTGCCGCCACGACGGCCTGAAATCGCAGTTTGCGCTCATCGAGCAGTTTTTGAACGGCCTCTCTGCCGCTTTCAGGCGTGAAATCGCCGTCCACCACCAGGTCTTCGACGTAGCGCAGTTTATGTGTCTTTAGTTCGGCTTTGTATGCCTGAAAGCGTTGTTCGGCATCGATCTGTCCCTCGATACCGCGGATAAAGGCAATGCGCTTATAACCGTGGTCCTCGATCAGGTGACGGATAAGCGTGCGCATTCCCTCCACGTTATCGGGAATGAACATGGTGGCACCCTCGAGCGGTACCGATTGCGTTGCGATGGGTATGTCGGCATAAACGGATCGAAATGTTTTCAGGTCGGCTTCACTCACACCGTAGGCCACGTCTGCTGTTAACAGCAGGCCGTCCAATTGACCTGGTTTTGCCAGGTCGTACATACCAAACGACGGTTTCGATGGGTCATCGCCGGGCGCCGGTTTGAGTTTCCCCCCGATAAAATGAACAAGATTTACATCGGCCTCCTCTGCGGCCTTCATCACTCCCGCCAGGAACTGCGCGCCCCAGGCGCGGCCCACCTGCGATGCAAATACGCCGATCGTCTTTCTTTCAGAGGCTGTCATTCGAGTAGGACTCCCATGGGTATTGAAAAATTATATCCGCAAAATATGCGAAGCGCAGAATAAAGGGATAACAAAACTGTTTATCTTCTGGATGAAATGAACGCTTCGTTCCTAACCGACGGTTGATACCGCTTTGAGTGCGCTTCGCACCTGACGGGTCGACTCATCTCATTCGGCAGCCTGATCCAGGCTTAACTTCATCTGCTTTTGCGAAATTTCCTCGCGTTTGAAACCGGCCCGTTCGAACAGGATGCCAAACTCCTCTGGCCATATCGCCGGCACGTGCCATACCTTGCCCGCATGGTGTGCTATGACCCGTTCGAGCATATCTACAGCCAGCCCCTTGCCTCGTGCAGACGGCTCGACAAGCAGCGACCAGATGACGATATGCTCCGCATCCGGGTTGGAGATCGTGATGTAGGCTTCTCCGTGTTTATAGGCGCAGACTGATCCATCCATCAGTGCGATGGTTTCGCCGGATAACTGCCAGGGCAGGTCGGGCAGACCATGTTGCGAGATCAACGCTCCCATTTCGCGCAGGTTTACTTCCTGAAAATCGCTTTTTGCAACCTGTTTTTCAGGTTGGTGAACCAGACCGATTAACCTTCGCACGGTCTTGAAACCGAAGCCCTGATACAGGCGCACGGCAGGCTCGTTCTGCTCGATGACTTCGAGCACCATTTCCTGATCTTTACGATCCCGCGCGTCCTGAATGAGTTTTTCCATGAATTGTTTGCCGAGGCCCTGTCCGCGCAGGTCCTTTTTGAGGCCCATCGCGGCGAGACGGCTTGCACGAAGTGAGCCGCGGTGGGCGATCAATGCGATGCCCGCTGGTTCGCCCTCCACAAGCAGCACGCGGCTGGAGGGCAGGTCGATGGCGTCCTTGCGGAGCATGTTTTGGAACTGGGCATCGTCGAGGCGGATGGGGACGATGTACTCCTCAAAGGATAGATTCATTAATTGACCGAGATCAGGCGTCGGGTAGTCGGAAGCGGGTTTGATGTCCATTTTGATATTCTACCCTCTGCGCTTATAATCGTCGAATTCGAGAGGACAAATCCATGAATGATCTTTCAAAACTGGCGCGCAGGATCACGTTCGTTTTATTCGTTACGTTGAGCCTGATTTCAGCGGGGAACATCGCCTCGGCCACGGTCAACCCGATCGTCGGCGCCCTGCTTGGCGGCAGTGACTACTGGACGGGCGTGCCGACAGCGGTATATTTGTTGGGCTCGGCATTCTCTGCCTTTGTGTGGGGACGCATAATGGATTTGACCGGCAGACGCAATGGTCTTCTGATCGGGTTGGCTTTGGGAATCATCGGCAACGGATTGATCATGGCTGCCGTCGAACTGGAGACCATCCTGCTGATGCTGGCCGGCATGGCGCTTGTTGGTGCGACCAATGCGGCGGTAGTGCTGGGACGTTTTGCGGCAGGAGAAGTGAACCCACCCGACAAGCGCGGCGGCGCTATTTCGATGGTGGTGTGGGGGGGCACGTTTGGGGCTGTGTTCGGTCCGCTTATGGTGGGACCCTCCGGCCGTTACGCAGAATCATTTGGCTTGAATGAGTTGACGGGACCTTTCATCGTGGCACTGGTCCTGCAGATCGTGGTGGCATTGATCGTATTTCTTGGTTTGCGCCCCGACCCGCGCGATCTTGCCAAAAAGGTCGCCGAGTTATATCCCACAAAAACGGTGAGCGGCGCTTCCCGAACCTTTTTCGAGATCCTGGGCGAGCCTGCCGCGCGGATCGCTGTCAGCGCGATGGTGCTGGGACAGGTGGTGATGGTGGCGATCATGGTCATCACGGCACGACACATGGATCATAACCATCACGGCCTGACCGATGTTTCGCGGGTTATCCAGACCCATACGATCGGTATGTATGCCTTCTCGGTTGTCACAGGCCGTCTGACGGACAAATGGGGGCGCGGGCCGGTGATCTTTACGGGTACGGTGATGTTGTTTCTATCATGCCTGATGGCGCCCTTATCGCCGGACGTTTTCCCGCTGGCGGTGGCCTTATTCTTTTTGGGGCTGGGCTGGAACTTCTGTTTTGTGGGCGGCTCGGCGCTGCTCTCTGACCAGCTTTCGCCGTTGGAGCGTTCACGCACGCAGGGAGCCAACGATTTGATGGTCGGGCTGGCCTCTGCTACTGGTAGTTTTGGCAGCGGAATCGTCTTTGCCGCGACGAGTTATACGGTCATTACGATTGTTGCCGGAGTTATGGCACTGATACCGCTCGTCATGTCGGTGGTGTGGATGAGGCGGAAGGCTGTGCTGACATCGGTTTAAAAAAGTGACAGTCACCTCGAAGGTGACTGTCACTTTTGTTTCTTGCAAAAGAGGAATCCTATTACATTTTGATCATCGTCAACAACATTTTGAAGCGCGTGGAAGCCTTGACCGCGTGGGGGTCATTCGCAGGCATGATGATCGCATCGCCCGTCTTTAAGTGAAACGATTTTCCTGAGATGTTGATCTCAGCTTCGCCATCCAGCACGTGTACGAGCGCGTCGAACGGCGCGGTGTGTTCGCTCAACTCCTGATCCTTGTCGAAGGCGAAGAGCGTGACGTTGCCGCCGTCCGCCTTTGTGATCTGGCGGCTGACGACTGCGCCGTCGTTGTATGCAACAAGCTCGGCCATCTTCAGAATTTCAGATTTGGGTGCGGTTACCATTATTTCACCTCGATCTGATACGGCGCAGGGATGGTCGTAAAGCGCGTGGTGCCGGTTACGATCAGAACCGCTTCTTCACCGGCGCTCAGCGAAAGCGGGATATCGACCGTCTGGTCGTCGTTGAGTTCGATGTTTGTTACTGTTGTCGTATCATCCTTGAGGATGAGTGACAGATGATAGGTCTGCGGGAGGACGTTTTCGACGCGTGCAAAGCCGGCGGCTTCCCAGCCGCCATCGCCCGTTTCGAAATCTTCCTGATAGTTGATCGCATCTATCGAAATATCGTCCAGCAACAGACCCTGTCCATTGACGGCGGCATCGGTGATGTATTCGAATCGGACGAAGATATTCTCCCCTGCATAGTCTGACAGGTCAACCGTTTCCTGGATCCAATCTGTGGTGAGGCCGGTGTAGCCCCAGCCGTACGAATTACCGGACGGGTTGTAATCGGTGCCGGACGGGGTGGTCAGGATTTCCCAGGTTTCACCGTCGGTGGAGACTTCAAGGTAGAGATAATCCCAATCCTCTTCGATGTCGTACCACGTCCAGTAACTGAGTTCAACGGGGCCGCTCACACCTGAGAGATCGAACTCGCGCGTCAGGGTCATATCTGATTCGTCGCCCTTGTTCGACCAGAAGGCAAAGTCGCCGGAGTAGACCTCGGTGGGTAACAGCCCGATGGCGGTCGACCCGCTGAAGGTCAGCGTGTGATCGCCGGCGCAGGAGATGTTGATGTAATCGATGCCGTATTGATTAACCGAGAAATCCAACGGGGGTTGCGGACAGGTCGTGATCGTATCTGTATCGAAGGTCTGCGGCACATTGGGGTAGATGTAATAGGTGTAACGCCCGTCGCCCACACTTTCATCCTTGAGATAGAGCGCGGCGGCCCAATCCATGAAGACATCGTCGGCGGTGACGATCTCACCCGTGAGCGGGTCGGTGATGCCGAGATCAGCGAGCGTATCGTCCACGCTGGAGATGTCGTTCTCGGGGTTGCTCGTCAGGGCTTTTGTGGCATCTTCGCCGAAGCGGTCAAGGAAGTACGCCAGGTAAAGGAATGCCTGACCGTAATGTTCGGAAGAATTGCCGCCAGACGAGATACTCTCCCAGGTTGTGAGCTGCAGGTCGGGGTCTACCGTATAGCCCCAGTCGTGCCCTCCAATGTAGTAGCCGTTCAGGAAGGCGCCCACCTCAGCAAACCCTTCGCTGATCCAGGATACATCGTTGCGGTCGGATGCAAATTGGATCATGTGAACGAACTCGTGTGCCAGCACGCCATAGGTATATTCGTCTGCCAGGTCCTGTGTGGTGCTGAGCATGTAGGTTTCGTGCGCGTTCGAGAATTCCTTGACCAGCGGGTTGAACGAATCGGACGAGTTGAAATAACCGGCCACGCGGCTGCCGAGGCCGCTGGCATAGATGACAAAAATATGCGGGTCACCGTCCACGCCGGGGTTGAATTCCTCGCCGAAGAACTCGCGGTCTGTGGGGTAGATTTCATTTTCGAAGGTGTCCATTAATTCCTTCATATCAGCTTCGTCGACGCGCGCGCCCTCCTCGGCCCAGAAATAGGAATGCGGCGTGATGTACAGCAATTCGGCTGTGATCTGTCGGTGCTCGGCTGTATCCGGGTTGCTGATCCAGAACTGCTCCTTATCGCCGATCTGATAGGTTTTGCCGGGCACGGTTCTGGGAACATCGCAAACGTCTTTCAAGCGGCAGGCCAGTTCATACGGGTCGTTCTCAGGTACGAGGGTGTTGTTCAATGTTTCCAGTGTGGCGTCTGAGATCGAGCCTAGGGAGGTGCGGTCGAGGGTTGGAACGGGGGCAGGAGTCGACGACGAATCCTCCGTCGGATGGCTCTGAGGCGGAAAGTCGTCGCCAGTGGGAACCGGACCCTCCTGAGAAGCCCGAAAAAGGATAAATCCTGCAGCGAGGATGACCACGCAGGCACAGCACAGAAGTATGGCTACGATGCCGCCAACGATCTTGGGAACGGCTGACGATGATGGGGTGTTAGTTGGTTCCATGGAAAATGATGATCTCCTTAATTAAATATCTGTAAATCGTACCCTGAATTTATAAAATTGGGATTAAATAAAACAGGGCAGGTCTCTTTAAAAAGTGACAGTCACCAATCAGGTGACTGTCACTTGCAAACCTACGCGTCTGCGGGTTCTTCTTTTTTCTTCTTTTTCTTTGTTGCAGTTGGTTCAGATATTTCAAAGACGATCTTGTTTTCCTCTTCGTCCACATCCACCTGCACGTTTCCGCCATCCTTGAATTCGCCCTCCAATAATTTCACCGAAAGCGGACTCTCGACATTCTTCTGGATGGCGCGTTTCAATGGACGCGCGCCGAATGCGGGATCATAACCTTCCCTGGCGAGCCACTGACGCGCGGCATCGGTCAGTTCGACGCTGATGTCGTGATCGTTCAAACGATCCTGTACTTCCTTCATTTGCATGACGACGATCTCCTCCATCTGTTCGATCGAGAGCGGCGAGAACATGATGGTCTCATCGATGCGGTTGAGGAACTCGGGGCGGAACGCGCCCTTCAGGGCTTTCTCGATCTTACCGTGCGCCTCGCGCTCCTCGTCCGACACGTTTCCTTGCAGGAAGCCCAACGTGCCTCCCTTTCTCACGTATTCGGTGCCCAGATTCGAGGTCATGATCAGAACCGTATTGCGGAAATCGACCACGTTGCCCTG
>DATHRQ010000197.1:0-3720 GCA_035465095.1 Anaerolineales bacterium
CCTGGAGGCTGCCTGAATATTCTGTATGCGTTCAGAGCTGGATCCATAAAAATACGAAGTCTCAGACATGATCAATTCGGTTATGCCAAGCTCGGCCCCGCTGACCGAGGCGGGCACCTGCGGCTCTTCCACCTTGACCACAAGTGAAACGGTGTGTTCACCGCGCAATAACGCTTCATTGATCGCAAGCACGGTCGCATCCACGTCCACGACCAGGCCGGTCTGTGACGGTTCGATCACTTCCAACTGACGGGTTTCATCGTTGAAAATAAATTTGGCGTTCGATGAAGGCCGGTCTGTACGGTCTTTGACCGGGCCAAGCATATCGGTCAATCCCGCGCTATTGAGAACAACTTGAACGCCGTCGGGGGTACGCTGCACTCCCAGCATGTTTGCCAACACCTGCACGTCAAACACAAACGGCTCAGGCGCACCCTGCACCGTGTCAGGCACGATCAGCGTCAGCGGCTGGCTCAATATCCGCCGCGCCGTATCGGCCTGCGCGCTTACATCCAGAATTTGCGGTGTGATCTCCTGCACAACCAGCGGCACTTCGCCGTCGCTGAATGTTTGCAGTTGTGCGCCCAGGTAGACCAGCGTCGCATCGATCTTCAACTCACGGCCCACCTGTCCAGTCGAAGCAACCACAGTCGTCCCTTCCAGGCTGAGACCGGCTTCCTGCAGAGGCTGATCGACCTGCAGGGAGATATTTCTCAGAAATTGATAAGCCACACGCTGATCAAAAATAATGACCGGCGGGACTGACAAGCCGCTGCCACGCGCACGCATCTGGCCGCTTAACGCCCCGAACAAACCGCCGCTTCTTCCCACCTCATAGGCTGTTACTGCGCTGGATGAGGGATCAAAGACCATGCCTAGTTCTGCCGGAGACGCCGCCCAGGCTTTCTCCCCATCCCGGAACAGAACCTTCCCGCTGATCGGATAGGATAATGACTCATTTAACTTAATAGCCGCATCAGGCGGAGTCATTCCGGAAACATCCACACCGGCCACCGAAACACCGGGAAAGATACGCCCGGCATACAGTAACTGATAGGCCAGCGTCCACGCGATGAGAATGCCGAAGAAAAGCGTTACTCCGCTAATTAAAGCGGCTACGACCTGAGGAACGATCGGAGTTCGTTGATAAGGTTGGGAAATGGTTGTCATACTCGAAAATTATACCCTGCACATTTCAAATCGAATTAAGGAATGATGAGTATCGAATTAACGGACAGGGGATGGTATTTGTTCCCGCCCAACGTCAAAGCAGGAACACCGATGGATCTTCATAAATCCATCACCGAATGTCCGGCGGAGAAAATTCTTGACGTCCAGAGAGGCCATACTCGAATGGACAATTCCCCATAAAGCAACAGGCAGAATCAACCACAACAGGTTGTTCTACTGACTGCCAAAGGCTGGCACTTCAATGGTCTCTGAACCTGATCTTATAAAGTAATACGGCATCCAAGCCACGCCGAAGAGATCCACGAACACATCGGTTTTCCTTGGTGTAACAGTTATTTCGGTAATGTCGTTGACGATGTGACCCCACTTGTCATTGATCTCTTGAATTGTCTCTTCACGGAGTCCTTCAAGCTCAGCGATCTGCGTTTCGTAGTCCTCGATCGCATCGATGGATTCTTCCACATCTGCCTTGGCCTTTTCGGTCAAGCGGCGTTTGGACAGGGATGTCGACACCCTGCGGCGTGCCCGTTTTCCGCCGCCAAAAATATTCTCAAGGTGTGTTCCCGCCTCCTCCCATTTGCGGTGGGAAAGTTCTTCCTGATCTTCGCGCAGTTCGCGTTCTTCGCGGGCCTTTCTGTCTTTCAACGTCCGTAATTTTCGGTCAATTTTTTCAGCCTCCTTGTCGATCTCTGCATCGCGCTTTTTGCTGGCAGCATCAGCACATTCACGCATAAAGGCCGCCCTGCTGACATCGGGACCCGCATACAATTTCAACTCTTCATTCGCGCGTACCTGGATCGACGAATCGCGATAAGCCCAATCTTTGAAATCCTTTTCCAACGCTGACATTAACCTCGCATCGTTCAACGGGGCATCGATCGTACCGAATCTTGATGATGGAACGGGAGACCGTTCAGCATTTTCAAGCAGTGCATGATCATTAAACAAAAAGTCCTCCCAACGTACAGAGCCGCGTTTTTCAGGGTCCTCCACCAATGCCGCGTGGACGATTTCGCTGTCCACGCCCAGTTTGCGGTCAAGAAAACGCACTTGCGCAGAGGCCATCAAGGCAGGCCGATAGATAACGCCTTCGACCATTGCTTCAGCAGGCATGGACCGCCCCGCTGCTTTGAAGGCTTCCGGCAAACTGAAGTTTTGCAGCAAAAAATACTCGTTTATCCCGGAAGGTACAAATGGTTTTGTAGAGCTTGTATCAGACTTAATCGCGCCACGAGAAAGAGCAGTCGCAGCACGCGGGACGACATCTGCTGGTCTCAGATCAAAACCAACTAATTCATTAAGCTCACCTATACGATTACGGGTTTGTGGCCCAGCCAAATAGTTCATGACCCAACGTGTTTGAAAAACCACAGCTTGTTTCGCATGGACATTATGCATGACAAACACTCGCTTACCAAGCGATGAGAGTAAATCATCTATTTCACTTCGCGACACTCCCCCAGATACATTTACTAACCCATCCAAAAGTCGATTTTTATCCTGCTCTGTCTGAAGTTTTCCAATGAACCATGTACCCGCATTGGAAAGACCCTTGTAATCAATATCAGCTGGATTTTGTGTTCCTAAAACAAAACCAACGCCATATGCACGCGCCCGCTTAAGCATTCGAAGCAGTGGTGCTTTGGAAGGTGGGTTTGAAACTGGTGGTAGAAAACCATAAATCTCGTCCATATATATCAAAGAGCGTAAAACGGATGTACCGTTCTGTGACCGCATCCAAGCCTCTATTGCCGAAAAAAGAAGAGTAACAAAAAACATTTTTTGATTGTCGGGCAAATGGGCAAGGTAAAAAATGCTATGTCGTGGTTGATCGCCTTCACCATAGAGCATTGCTTGAATATCGAGAGGACGACCCTCAAGCCAAGGCTCAAAAGCAGATGATACAAGCACACTATTGAAGGCCATCGCCAGCTCCATACGATCTTTCTCAGGAAACAGCTTACTCACTTCAAATGCGCCAATTTTGTCAAATGGTGGCGTTTGAATTTGTAAAATGAGTTCTTTAAAATCCACGCCTTTGTCATGTTCCCAGGCATTTTCAAATATTTTTGAAAGCAACATATGTTCACGAGAACGAAGCGGATCTATATCGTCATACCCCACAAGCCCAAGCAATGCAGTGACCGTACTGGTGATCTTCTCGCGCAGCACTTCGCGGTTTTCATCCCATGGAAGATTAGGCGCGGCCAGCGAAGAAAGAACACTAACCGGAATGCCGGAATCAGACCCTGGTGTGTAAATGGCAAATTGTACGGAATTCTTGAGTTTTAGAATGTCTTTTTCACCTAATCCCCACTCATTTAGCCCTTTACGCCAAGTTTCAGAAGTTTCCGTCGCAACCTGCTCCACGGTCTTTTTAGAGCGGCGCGCTTGCTCGGCATCGATCCAGGGTTGGAAGTCCTGCGGGGCAAGGTTGGGGAAGTGCAGCAATAAATTTGTGAGATCACCTTTGGGGTCGATAATGATGGCAGGGATACCTTTCAGTGCGGCTTCTTCGAGCAGGGAAAT
>DATHRQ010000198.1:0-2287 GCA_035465095.1 Anaerolineales bacterium
GATCTTGGTTGCAATATATGGTGACGCCGCCCACGTCACCAGGAACGGTGTGGCCAGCCAGAGAGCCATTGGATTGACTGCGACCAGCACGAAAAAAAGAAATAGGGAGATGAAAGGGGCGAACATCATTTCGTTCCAGGCGATCTGGACTTTCAGATCCCGGCCAAAGATTTTGACGGTGTGGGCTGCGGTAACCCATTGGAGCAAACGTTTGTGTGTGATGATCATGCGCACGATCGTTGTTGCAATCGCGTCCAGAGCGATAATGGCTTCGTGAGGCAAAAATACGATCTGTAAAAGGGAGCGTAGTATCGCCTGCTGTACAGGACGCGAAGTTGCCTCTGGATATTGATCCTCACGGCTGACGCGCAGCACGGCAATTATGCCAAATATGGTCGACAAGAAATAAGGAAAGAGCGCCAGGGCAACCCAGAACCAGCTCAGACCCGGGAGAAATAACCATCCGCCAAAGATGAGCGCAAGGATCGCCGGGCTGGTGAGGCTGCGGCGCAGATTATCGAACAACTTCCACCGATCGAGAGCAGAAAGGTCACTGTGGATCTTGCCCTTTGTACTATGCGGGATTTCTGGCATTAGCCAGGGAAGTAGCTGCCAATCACCCCGTATCCAGCGGTGGCGACGATGCGTGTATGAAACATAGTGGGATGGGAAATCTTCAAACAATACGACGTTTGTTGCCAGGCCACAGCGGCCAAGAATCCCTTCAAATAGATCGTGGCTGAGCAGCGTATTGTCGGGCACCCGATCTTTCAGGCTGCGTTCGAATGCCTTCACATCGTAGATTCCCTTGCCTACATAGCTGCCTTCACCGAATAGATCCTGATATACATCCGAGACGGCGCGTGTGTATAGGTCGAAGGTTGCATCCCCGGAATATACACGCGTAAACAAGGAGCGGTTTGCAATGGTTGGTTTTATCTGTACACGTGGTTGCAGGATGGTATAGCCATCCACGAGTGCGCCCGTTTGGGGATCGAATTCGGCCTGGTTTAATGGATGAGCAAGGATGCCGGTCAGACGGCGGACACTTTCACGGGGCAGGAGTGTGTCCGCGTCCAGTGTCACAACATAGCGTATCTTTGGGAGAAAATCTAAATCTCCAGTCTGGACGATGATCGAACTCACCGATTCTCCGCGGATCAGGCGGTTAAGCTCGTGCAACTTTCCCCGCTTGCGTTCCCATCCCATCCACACGCCTTCGGAGGGATTCCAGGCACGTTCACGATGAAATAGGTAGAAGGGTGCATATCCTTCGTTGATATAGCGGCCATTCAGGTGTTCAATGCCGTTTTTTGCCTCTTCGACCAATTCAGCTTCACCGGGCAGTGTTTTTTCTGAAGCATCTACAAAATCGGTCAACAGAGCGAACCGCACACGGGGGTCAGTATTGCCGAGAAAGTGATTTTCGAGTTGTTGAAGTAGAGACTCCAGCTCCGTTTCATTCTTGAGAAGCGAAGGGATGACCACCATGCAGCTGAATTCAGGAGGGATGCCATCTTTGAAGTCAAGACGAGGCATATTATGCGGCGGCACGATCTGGGTGGAGAGCCAGTTGACAAAATCCACAGCGACTGAAAGAACAGGCAGAAATGTCAGGGCTGCCGTGAGAATGATTTTTATGTTGCCGTCAACATTGAGTGTTGCGTACAAAATTGCGATTATCCAAAGCAGGAGGGTTAGAACGACAATGCTGCTCAAATAGAAATACGTGGGATAACGGCGCAGCCAGTAACGAAGAAATTGTTCCCGGGGTGGTCGAAATCCCAGTTGCCTTTCAAGCATGGGACGGCCGGAACCAATCAGATAATATCCGACGTGCCGTGCGCGAGGCTGTTCTCCTTCCAGTGCCAGTTGTGTTGCAGCCCGCGCAACCTCGATTTCTTCAGCGCTCGAACCGCGGGACAGTTCCTCGATCACACCACGGTAACGATTGCGCGTCCCAAAGCTCATGCGGGAGTAAGCCTTCGCCGGGTCCTGGCGAAGGATGCCTTCCACCAGCGATGTGCTTTCGAAAAACGCCTGCCAGTCCTGTGTGACCAGTAGACGCAGGCTGAGGATACTGTGGGCAACGATTTCCTCGTCGCTCGCTGCTGGCAGGTTTGTTTTAATGGTTTTTGTTACGGACCAATTCTGCAGTGAAGGTTTGAGTGTGGAGTCCGCTTCGGTAATGCGTATAAGTGCAGTAGCCAGACTCTCAAGGACACTCAGTCTCAGCATGAGTGCCAGGGACCAGAGCTCTCCAATTGTCAATACCTTGACAGTTTGA
>DATHRQ010000199.1:0-17050 GCA_035465095.1 Anaerolineales bacterium
GCTCATTCTGAGCCGGGCGCTTTTTATTGTTCAGAAGTGCATAATGTGACCTTATTCCTAATTTACTGGTACCCAGGGTATCCCATCTTGAATGTCATCTGGTGTAACCGGGATGATCGGAACGCCAGGATCTTCGCACGAAACAATTTGTCCGCTGGTATCTGCGTGATATTCATGAATGTTGCCGTTGGCTTCCAGATTAATAAGGAATCCTTCCGTCAATACCTGGGCATACTCTACACCAGGTTGTGGGCACCCCAGACTGGAGTCGGGCCAGGTTACTTCGATAGCTGTCACCAGATTGATTTCAGGTGGCGGTAGGGAAAGTCGCTGAACCAGATCAGCTTTGGCGGTCTCTATAAGAATTTGCACGTTATCGGGCAGGGGTGTGGACAATTCTGCGGTATTGTCTCCCTGCGAAATTAGTGGGGTTGAAAGGACTTCCTGAGCGGGTGGCGCTGCTGGTTCCAGCGGTTCTTGATCTTGGATACAGCCTGCGGGTATAAGCACCAGCAGGATAATAAATGAAATCAATTGGGTTTTCATAATAGCCTCCTCATGAATATCAAGCACAGTTTAAGTATAGACGATGAGAATTCTCATAAGGTTCCGTTGTCAATTCTTATATTTTTTCTACACGGCATTATCTTTGTTCTTATACTCTCGACATAAAATTACCTCAATTCAACAATAATAAAAGGAGATAAGCCATGACCTTCTATTTACAATCCTACCCCACTAATCGTATTCAACGACGTCCCCGCCGGCGCATGGAACGCCGCTGGGTCGAGAACGACCAGCAATCTCTGAGCGTGAATATCCGCGAAGAGGACGAGGCCTTTGTGCTTTCCGCGCTGGTGCCGGGACTCAACGCCGAAGACCTCAACATCCAGATTTTGGATGACGTCGTCCGCATCGACGGTGAGTACAGACTGGATGAGAGACAGTACCTGATGCAGGAACTGCCTTACGGTTCTTTCACTCGCACCCTGCGCCTGCCTGTTCCCATTGAAGCGAACAGCGTCGAGGCAAAGATCGATGACGGCGTCCTAACGCTGACCCTGCCCAAGGCAGAATCATCCAAGCCGAAGCGAATCAGCATCAAGTCCAAGTAAGAACCGAAAATGACAAATAAAGGCCGCATCTGATGCGGCCTTTCTGCTTTAAGGCATGTTCAAAATATCCCTCTGAGGGCATAAAATGTCCGTGGAGGTATATCATGCCCGTAAGGGTATAATTCGTCCATTCTAAATTTTGGAGAATACCAGTGCGTTCAAGAATTATCATTTTAATAACCATGGCTGGGTTAATTTTGGGTGCGTGTGCAGGCGCGAGTGACACTGCTGTCCCGCCATCGCCCATCCCTGCCGACACATCGGTTCCAACACCAGAGTTGACATCGACGCCGACAGTCCCTCTCGCGGTATTGATACTCCCTGCAGAAATGGATGCAGAGACGTCGAACCTTTACCAGGAAACCGTCTACGAACTTACGCAGGCCGCCGGTATGCGTTTTCAGGTGCGGAATTCATTCAGCCCTGCAGATATTGAGCCGGGCCTGAAGATCGTGATCGCTTTTCCGCCCGATCCCGGCCTGGCCGAGATCGCCGCCGCTGCGCCGGACGTGCAATTCCTGGCAATGAATATCCCCGGGATTACAGCAGGCGAAAATGTGAGCGTATTGGGGGACAATTCGCAATCCGCCATTGCTGCGTTCCTGGCCGGCTATACCGCCGCCATGCTTACGGATGATTATCGCACCGGTATGTTGATGCCCAAGGATAATAATGACGCCATCCAATCATTTAACGCCTTTACAAACGGCAGAAAGTATTTTTGCGGCCTTTGCCAGCCCAACTTCTTCTACAATTGGGAATATCCCCAGTTCCTTGAGATCGGAGCCGATCAGGAGGAAAGCGCCTACGGTGCTTTTGCCGATATTCTCATTCTGCAATACAAGGTCGGCACGATATTCATACACCCGGATATCCATACCCAGGATCTCGTGGACTATATCGGTACCACCGGCACGTATATGATCGGAACGACCAGCCCGGAACGGATTCCCGCAGGTTGGATCATGACCATTCAGCCGGATACCATCCAGGCGATCCAGGCCGCCTGGGGTTCCCTGATGGCGGGGGATGGCGGGCTCACGGTTCAATCTCCCCTCGGCCTGAGTGACGTCGACCCGATCCTTCTCTCCCCCGGAAAACAACAGGATGTCCAGGAGGTTCTGGACAAGTTACAACAAGGTTTGATCGCTCCATAATGTATAAGAAGCGAAAACTCCCGCGTTAGCGGGAGTTTTCATAAAAAAGGAGGAGGAGATTGAAATCTAACCAATAAGGTTCAAACGTAGCGGCCCTGTTGTGTTTTTGTCTTTTTTGCGTTCACCATGCCCCAGCCAGGCCATCGCCTTGACGACAAGCACAGCCGGGTTGACCGGTTTTATCAGGCATTCATCTGCCCCGGCCTTGTTGGCCTCGATCACTTCATCCACAGTGCCTGCAGAGGCCAGCAGAAGGATCGGCCCGCGGCTCGCGATACGAAGGTCTTTGAGCAGGGCATTCCGTTTCTGCTTGGGGAGGTCCAGATCGACCAGCATCAGGGAGGGGCCGACCAGCCGTGCGGTCTGCAAAGCAGCTTCGACCGACGTCTCGGAGAGCACAATACAATTCCGCTGCTGGAAGAGATTTTCCCACGCTGAGATATCTTCAGGACGGTCAGATGCGATCAGGACCGTGTGCAGGGGGATGGTATCAACATTCGTTTTCCAGGTAGCCATACGAATAACCTTTCTAAGTGTAATTACTTGACGGAAAACTAAGCCACATGTTACACTCATCATCGTTCCAAATTTTAGGAAAGGAGGCGTAAGACCCATGGCAATGAACATCACCAAAGCATTGAGATCCGTTTGCACCCAAATCGGTGTTGTTGATTTCTTGCCTTGTCGTAGTGCGCCTGCTCATCGTTAAGTTACAAATAGACCTGTAATTAACAGCCGCGGTGCACTCGCCCGCGGCTGTTTTATATTTTTTGTGTTTCTCATCAGTCTCGGGCAAATGCCTGCGGCTGATTTTATTTATTTTAGAGGAGAAACCCATGTTCGATATTCAAACGCAATTGTTCGACGAGAAAGATGTCCGTTTGGGGCCGATCGACCACGAAAAGGACCCCGAGATCGAGTCCGGGTGGACGCATGATTCCGATTTCATGCGCATGTTCGCTACGGACCCTGCCCGCCCGATGTCTGCAGCGATGGTCAAGAACCAGTACGAAAAGATCGAAAAAGAGATTGATGAGGGCAAAAACAAGTACTACTTCACCATTCGTGCGCGGGACGATGACCGCTTGATCGGCAAGGCTGAAATTTACCGGATCGAATGGTCGAACGGGAACAGCGAGATACGGCTGGGTATCGGCTCAGAAGATGACCGCCGCAAGGGATACGGCTCACAGGCCCTGCGGATGCTGATCCGATTTGCGTTTGCGGAATTGAATCTGTTTCGCATCAGCGCACATGTCCCTGCGTATAACGAGGCGGCCATTGCCTTGATGAAGAAATTCGGTTTTGTCGAAGAGGTACGCAGGCGGCAGGCGCTGGAACGTGATGGCAGGCGTTGGGACCTGATCGGTTTCGGCTTGTTAAGAGACGATTGGCAGGATCAAGCGAAGGCTTAGGCTTGTCCTGAGCGTAGATGAAGGAAGGAACGATGAACGATATTTTTCGCGGAGAACTGGTCCGCATTACGGCTGAAGAACCCGAGGAACGCGCCAAGGCAGAAATCCATTGGCAGCGGGATACAGAGTTCCATCGTCTTGCTGACAGCGAACCTGCCATGCTGAAGTCGAAAAAGAAACTGAAGGAATGGTTTGAGAAACAGACGAAAGAAGGTTTCAGTTCCGAGCGTTACTTTTTCTCGATCCGCACACTGGATGAAAATAAGCACATTGGCTTTTTTGGGCTTTATGTGGACCTGATCCACAGCGAGGCCTGGGTTGGCATCGGCATTGGCGGGCGCGAGTTCTGGGGAAAAGGCTACGGCACAGACATGATGAAAGTGTGTCTGCGATATGCCTTCACTGAATTGAACGTGCATCGCGTGTCGCTTGGCCTGCATGCATACAATCCGCGCGCTTTGAGATCGTATGAGAAAGCCGGCTTCAAGGTCGAAGGACGCACGCGCAAGGACATACTGCGCGAGGGCAGACGCTTTGATGGAATTTGGATGGGCATCCTGCGTGAAGAATGGTTGGGTCTCGATACGGCGGTGGTCGAGTAGCCGCAAAGTGGCGTCTCGCGAAGTCCTCGCAGGGGAAGAAGACTCCACCGCCTACTCGACCATCGAAAGGATCAAAGGATATATGAGATGAATGATATATACACCGGCAAGCTCGTGCGTTTGAGCGCTTTGGATGCAGATGAGGCCAGCAAAGCCTTTTCACGCTGGGACCGCGACTCTGAGTTCAGACGGCTGCTCGATAGCGGGGTCGCTCACATGCCCTCGCAAAAACAGATGAAAAAATGGATCGAAAAGGAACTGGAAAACCAATCCAGTCATCAGCATTGGTTCGCCATACGCAGATTGGACGACGATGCGCTGCTGGGTGAAATTGGTCTGTATGTGGTCAACTGGACCTCCCGCGACGCGTTCGTCGGGCTGGGCATTGGCGAGCGTGAGTTCTGGGGCAAAAGCTACGGTACCGATGCCATGAAGGTGGTTTTGCGTTATGCCTTCACCGAGGTCAATTTAAGGCGCGTCACACTGGGCGTGTTCGAATACAACCCACGTGCGATCCGTTCCTATGAAAAGGCTGGTTTCCATCACGAAGGACGCGAGCGTAAATTATTGAATAAAGAGGGGAAGCGTTGGGATATGCTCTATATGGGCATCCTGCGCGAAGAGTGGATGAAAATTCCGTCCTGAGCAGAGCGGCGCATGCTTGTCACGCCACGCAGGCGAAGGATGTTTGAATACTTGGAGATACCATGAACGCTAAAAGTAATACCAACGAAACGCTTCTTTCCACGGACTTGAAGCTGCGTCCTGCCCGCTGGGCGGATCTTGAAGCTGTCGCTCAACTCATCCTCGACGTTTGTACCAACGACGGCGACCCGACCGATGCTGTCACGCCGGAAGAACTGGCGCGCGAATGGAGGACCCCGGGCTTCGTTCTGGAAACGAACGCGTTCGTTGTCGAAACATCAGACGGGCGCGTTGTTGGTTTCGAGGAGTTCAACAATCGACATGCCCATGCGTCCCTGATGGGAGATGGGTATGTGCATCCCGACTTCATGGGCAGGGGTGTGGGTACCAGCATGATGCGCGCCTTGGAGACACGTGCGCGTGAGGAAATGAAAAAAGCCGAGCCAGACCTGCGCGTGTTCATACGTAACGGCATGTCCATTGGAGATACTGTCGCCTGCGAAATGCACGAGGCGGAAGGATATCAAGCGATCCGATATTCCTGGCGTATGGAGATCACGTTGGACGGCGCGCCTCCCGTGCCAAAATTCCCCGAAGGTGTCGAACTCCGTCCCTTCGAAATGGAACATGATCATGCAGTTTATAAAGCACATTATGAGGCATTCAGTGATCATTGGGGGCACACACATCGTCCCTATGAAGATTGGGAACATCGATTCCAGGAGGATGACCGCTCTCTCTGGTTTATAGCGTGGGATGGTGACCAAATCGCAGGATATGCCCTCTGCCGCTACCGTATGGACATTGGCTGGGTCGGCTCACTGGGTGTCCGTCGCCCGTGGCGAAAACGCGGGCTTGGCGAGGCATTGCTGCTGCACTCATTCGGCGAATTCCACAAGCGTGGACAGAACGTCATCGGGCTCGGCGTGGATGCGGCCAGTCCCACCGGTGCGACGCGCCTGTATCAAAAGGCCGGCATGCATGTTGCTGCCGAATATGTTATTTATGAAAAAGAATTGCGTCCCGGGCGCGAGCCTGAAGAGTAGAGATAGGAGAGAGATATGAACACATATCCACAGGAAAAGCTCGAAATCGGGCTTCCTGAAGGTTTTACCGAACGCGGAGCCACGTGGGATGATATGGATGAAGCGATCAGACTGATAAATCTCTGGTCGCAGAACGTGCTCGGAGAGGATGAGATCGTCAACCCGGACGACCTCCTCAACGAGATGAGAATGCCGGGTTTTACGCTTGAGGATAATCTGCGCCTGGTCTTCGCGCCGAACGGTGACATGGCCGGCTATATGGAAGTGTGGACGAACTCAAAACCGCCCGTGCACCCGTGGCTGTGGGGACGTGTCCATCCCGAGTATGAAGATCTGGGTATCGGCACATGGCTCCTGCATTGGGCGGAATCGCGCGCGCTGCGTGCGCTCAGTGATGTCCCGCAGGAACTGCGTTTTGCCCCGCGGACCGGGATCCAAAGCCAGGCAACAGGTTCGATGAAACTCTTTGAGGACAACGGCTATAAGATGATCCGCAGTTCCTATCGAATGAGGGTCGATATGGATAAGCTCGTCCCTGAACCTGAATGGCCCGAAGGTATCGCCCTCAAGCCCTATGACCCTGAAACGGATGCAGAGGCGGTCTACCGCGCAGATACGGAAGCCTTCCGCGATCATTTTGGCTTTATCGAACAGCCGTTTGAAGAAGGGTTCAAGGAGTTCATGCATATCATGACCGGCTTCGAAAGCTTCGACCCGAGCTTGTGGTTTCTTGCCATGGACGGGGACGAGATCGCGGGCATCAGTCTCTGCCGCCCTCACGCCTATGACGATCTTGATCTGGGCTTTGTCAACATTCTGGCTGTCCGTCGTCCGTGGCGTAAACGCGGATTGGGGCTGGCGCTGCTGCGTCACACCTTCAATGAGTTTTTTCGACGCGGTACACGCAAGGTCGCTTTGGGTGTCGATGCTGAAAACCTGACGGGTGCCCTGCGCCTCTATGAAAAGGCGGGCATGCATGTATACAGACAGTACAACTCGTACGAGAAGGAACTCCGTGCGGGTACGGAAATCAGTGTACAATCCCTCACGGAATAAATTGATCTTCAAGGAGAAATCTTATGAACCTTCGCTGTTCTTTTTGTCAGACCCCTTATACGCTCGGCCGCATCGAAAAACTGGATGCCCTGCAGCACATGGATGCCAACAAATTGACTCACTATGACGCGCATTGTCCAAAGTGCCGACGTGCGACGCCGGTGCTTCGTCAGAAAATGGAAATGACCATGCCGAACTGGCGTGAGACGCTCAAGGAATTGGAAGCGGAGATGAAGGCCAACCCGCAGCAGGAAGCGCCTCTCCCCAAGCCGGAAGCTGATTCGGCCCCCAAGGCAGAATCCAAGCCCGAACAGAAATCGTCCCCCACACGTGCCCGCAAGGCGAAGGCAAAACCTGCCAAAGCCGTGAAAAAGGAAAAGAAACCAGCAGCAAAATCATCCCCAAAGGCGAAAGCCAAACCTGCGGCGAAATCGAAGAAAACCAAGAAAGCTGCAAAAAAGAAGAGTACATGAGCATCAAGGCCGTCTTCTTCGATCTGGGCGGGGTCATCCTGCGTACGGAATATCAGGCCCCGCGCCAGCGTCTCGCTGAAAGTTTTGGCATGGACTATGATGACATCGATCAGGTCGTCTTTGGCGGCGGACCGAACGGCTCTGCCGCCAAAGCGACTTTGGGCGAGATTACCGAAGAGGAACACTGGCTGAACGTGATGAAAATCCTCAAGCAGCCGGCCGGCGAATTCGAACGCATCCGTGACGAGTTCTTTGGTGGGGATATTCTCGACCATGATATTTTGGATTTTTTGCGCTCGATCAAACCGAAATACAAGGTGGGTCTGATCAGCAACAACTGGAGCGGACTGCGCGAGTTCATAATCCGTGAGAAGTTCGACGATGTGTTCGATCACATGGTCATTTCGGCGGAGGTGGGTGTGGCCAAGCCCGATGCGAGGATCTTTCAAATCGCGTTGGAGCAGTTTCAAGTCCAGGCGAAGGAAGCGGTCTTTGTAGACGATTTTATCGAGAACATCGAAGCCTGCGAAAAACTGGGCATGAATGGCATCCATTTCAAAACGCCCGAATCTGCCCTTCAACAATTGAAGGAACTCTTGTAGGTCACGCTCTAAGCGTGACCTACTTTGTGTGACAAGCATGCTCCCCAGTTTGAAATTAAACGCCCGCTCTGTCTATCTGTTCATCGAATTTAGCGCCTCCATATTCTTCGCGATGCTGTTCGTCGTCACGTCCCTGTATGAAGCCACCGTTGCGGGATTGACGCCTGTCCAGCTCATCCTCGTTGGCACGGCGCTCGAAGTGTCGGCGTTTCTTTTTGAAGTGCCGACAGGAATCGTTGCCGACGTGTACTCGCGGAAACTATCCATCGTCATCGGCTATGTGTTGATGGGTCTCGGTTTTCTGATCGAAGGCTTTTTTCCATCGTTCCTTCCGATTCTGCTCGCGCAGGTCGTTTGGGGGTTGGGATACACCTTCACCTCGGGCGCATCCGAAGCATGGATCTCGGATGAGATCGGCGAAGAGGAAGCGAATAAGTTGTTCCTGCGGGCAACACAGGTCGGTTTGTTTGCTTCGTTGATCGGCATGGGGCTGGCTGTGTTGGTAGGCGCGAACAATGTTGCCCTGCCGATCCAGGTTGGCGCGGTTGGCGTGATCCTGATCGGTATCACACTTGTGTTTATCATGCCCGAAACGGGGTTTTATCCAACACCACGCGAAGACAGCAACACTTGGCAACACATGTGGCACACTTTCAAACAAGGGACAGATGCGGTGCGCGCAAAACCGCGTCTGATGAGCATCATCGGCGTGGGATTGTTCTACGGTATTTACAGCGAAGGGTTTGACCGTTTATGGGTCAAGCATTTGCTCGATACGTTCGAACTGCCGATCATTTTTGGAAACAATCAGGTGGCATTCTTCGCGGTCTTGCGTGTGATCGGCACGCTGCTTTCCATCCTTGCCGTCCGTTTTGTGGCGAAACGCGTGGATACGGGCAGTCCGCTGGCGATCGGGCGCGCGATGTTGATTGTGACAGGACTGATTTCCTTTTCATTGCTGGGGTTCGCGCTCTCGCCGCTTCTTTTACTAAGCGTGGGCCTGTATCTGGCCATCAACCTTTTGCGCAGGGTTGCGGGACCCCTCCAGACTGCCTGGGTCAATCAAAAATTGGATTCGAAGATCCGCGCCACCGTCCATTCGATGTTCGGGCAGGTGGATGCGATCGGGCAGGTGATGGGAGGTCCTATTGTGGCGGTGGTCGCAGCCTTTGGTTCGGCTGTCGCTTCGCTGGTGACCTCGAGCCTGCTTCTCGTGCCGGCCATGTTTTTCGTAAGCCGCGCCAACGCTCAGTCCATACATGAAGCGGATGAAGGAGAAAAATAACACCCTGTTCGCGTAAGAACTCCCTGAATGGGATGGTCATTAACTATTGGCATTCAATTCCATATATTGGAAAGGAGAAACCAATGAACAAGTCAATTTACGGGTATGTATTTCTCATCGCAGCATTACTATTGAGTTCGTGCGGAATGCCTGCCGCACCCACCGAGGCACCTGTAGCCGCCACAGACGAACCCGTCATGACCGAAGCGCCAATGACAGAAGAACCGGCGACCGAGGAACCTACACCCACCGAGGTCCCGCCGACTGTCACTGAGGCACCAACCGAGGCCCCTCTTGAAGGAGAGGTATTCATTAATATTGTCAATCTGAAATTCAACGAAAGTTCTGTGACAATACGTGTAGGCACTACCGTTACATGGACGAACAACGACGATAGTGAACACACCGTCACAGCCGATGATGGCTTATTCGATACTTCCGTGGTTGACGGCGACACATTCTCGTTCACTTTTACGGAAGCGGGCGAGTTCCCCTATCACTGCGAGATCCATCGCGGCATGCAGGGAGAGATCATCGTTGTAGAGTAATCTTTTGTTGAGTTACACAATAAAAAGGCTCGGCACATTGCAGTGTGCCGAGCCTTTTTGCTATTTCGATCTCCATTTCATTTTCATATACACGTTCCCCTTTTTCAATTCATTCAGCATTTGACTTAATCGTTTTTGCTGTGTGGCTTCGCGTTTAGCGCGCGTGATCCAGCCGATATAGTCGTTGCGTTGATACGGGGGACGCGCATTGTAAGCCTCCATCAGATTGTGTTCATTCAGAGCCTCTCGCATGAAATCGGGCATCGGGTAACGCGGACGGGTAGGCATGGTTACTCCTTCTTTTCCCAAACGTTATAGCGTACACCAAACGGATCTTCGATATAACAATCCTGTCCTTTACCACGCCAGCGCAGGATTTTGCATCCGTTTGACTCGAAATACATGCGCGCTTCCTCAAGGTCGTCCACGAATAACTCCATAACGGGACCGCGAAACTCATCGTCTTCAAGCACGAAGAGATTGATCGGGCTTGCGTCGAAGTCTCCAAGGTCGGGGTCGGTTGAGCGGTTTTCAAATCCAAGAACGTTTTTATAGAATGCAAGTGCTTCATCAATTTGTTTCTGTGTTCGAACTGCTACGTTGGGACTCATCTGTATTTTCATGGTCTTCTTTCTCATTTGGTTATATTATAGAACACATTTTCTGTAAGTTCAAGTCCCCGGCTTTTATTGAGACGCAATTCACTTTTGTGTTGCCAGCCTCACCAAAAACGATCCATGAATGCCGCCGACGATTGCGCCTGCAATAAATAGTGTTCCCGCCATTAATAAAACGGATTGCCAGATCACAGGCATGTTGAAAGCCAGATCAATTCCCCAAAAGATGACCGGCATGCCAAAAAACCATGCCAGCATATTGGCGGGAATCCATAAGTCTGCGCGTCTGACCTTCTTACGTATGACAAGCCACTGTGCAAACGACAGCACTGCTCCACCGACAGCTCCCATCCCAGCCGCAAGCAGGAGAACGATCCATTGTGGTGGTTCAGCCATCGGTGCGGATGAAGCGGTTGCTTCGCCCATGTTCATGATCGTCGATGGGAGGTATCCCAACATGTACGCGATCAACGCGCCTGTCAGCGTTCCGCGCCACCAGGCGAATCGTTCAATGTCCGGAAACCACGGCCGCATTGCCCACCATTGTGCGAATCCGACAAAGGTTGCTTCAATGGCGCCGCTTGCCACGGCCAATATAAAAGTCAATACAATGCTGATTCCTGTTCCCTGATTGTCTAGTTTGGAGAAGACAATACCGGTCATGAGAAATGTTAACCCCAGCCCGAACATTTCACTGAGCGCGTTCGCGAGTGTCCAGCGCGACCATAATAGATTCGTAGACATCGTTTCTCTCCAATCGTTTATATTTTGTGTCAAATTTATCTACGCCTAAAATTCATTCGGGTTGCTATAAGTATTTTCTACGTCAGCAATTTGTGTAATTCTTCTTCCAAATCCTTGCGACTGCGAATATCAATCGGCGCCTTGAGGTGACGGCGGATTGTGTCTTCGCTCAGTTCCTTTGCATAGTGGTCACGATACATCTGCAAGATGGAGATCGTTTGACCGATGTATTTTTCGACAGAGACCTTATCGCCTGCTTTGACAACACCTTCTCTGATGACGCGGGCATACAAGCCGGGGTGAGTTGGCTGAATATCAGGCCGTAGCCACTGGACTATTGACAGCAGTCCCACCAGCACAGCCATCAGCTAAACTTCTTGAACAGATAAAAAATCAACTGCCTGTGAATGAAAAGATGCTACGGCCGCAAATTTGGCGGCGTGTGGGCCGCCTTGCCCTGGGTCTTGCTGTTTTGATGTTGCTGGCATTGGATATTTCAGCGCTTCAGCAGATGCACCAACTCCAAAGCCAACAAGCAAACCTTGTGGAGCAAATGGATGATGCTCAGGTTGCCCTTGCCATGCTGTCGTATCCCGATGTCGAAAGGTTGTCCGTTGACGGAGAGAGCCTGACCGGTTCGTTCCTGCTCGATGCTGATCGAAATATTTCCGTTCTCATTGTCTGGAATGTGCCACAACTGCCGAAGAATAAGACATACCAGGTATGGCTGATTGACTCACACAGAGGCCGGGTTGGCGCGGGGATCTTCAACCCGATGGAAGATCAGGCTTATACAACTCAAATCATCTTTTCGAAACAGGGATTTTCCAACTATGTTGGCATTGGTGTTACTATGGAGCCGGAAGGTGGCAGCGATCAGCCGACAGGGGACGGTGTTCTTAAAGTGGATTTTTAATTCCGCTTCGATGCTTTCACAAAATTGCTGAATGCTTGCTTGAAGTTCTCCTTATTAAATCTTTTTGCATTCCGTACCAGATCGGACGTGCAAAAAAACGATTGCATACTTTCGAATTTCAGAATGGCCTCTGTTAGGCAATCGGCGGTCTGCTCAGAAAAGTAAACTCCCGTTACGCCCTCTATCACTGTTTCCAAAGCTCCGCCGCTTCCATAGGCAATGACGGGACATCCCGCTGCCTGTGCTTCGACAATGGCAATGCCAAAATCCTCTTCCGTGGCACATACGAAACCTCGTGCCCTGCCCAGATATTCGGCCACTTTTTCGTCAGATTGGTATCCAAGAAATTGGATATTGGGTGTGGCCTGCCCTTTCAAGCGCTGAAGTTCGGGTCCATCACCGATTATGACCAGTGGAAATTTCAAGCGCGCGAATGCATCCACAAGGATGTCAACTCGTTTGTGCGGAACCAATCGGGTAACCGTAATATAGAAACTTTCCCTTTCTGTTGGCGGATTAAATCGCTCAACGTCAACGGGGGGATAAATGACGACCGCCTGACGCTGGTAAGCATCCGCTATCCGTCTGGAAACGGCCTGGGAGATCGCGGCAAATTGATGGACGCGTGAAGCGGCTCTTTTGTCCCATAGGCGAAAGTACTTCATGAACAGCTCGATCAGCGGGCTCTTATGCTTGGTTATTCCATTGATGTTTAGGTTCGTCCACGCATAGCGCATGGGCGTGTAGGTATAGGAAAGATGCCGTGCGCCCCCGGGATTTTGAATGCCGTGTGCCACGGCGTAGTTGAAAGAAACGATGGTTTCGAAATCCTGTAGTTCGAACCGTTCAATTGCAAGTGGCATAAGCGGCAGGAACATTCGATGGTTGTGGTGCGAAAGGGGAATGCGGTCGATGAAGGATGTTTTTATATTTCGATCTGCAAGGGGAGTGTCCACAAAGGCTTTCTTATTGTAGACCAGCGAGAAGATCTCCGCATGTGGAAAGACATTCAAGGCTGCCATGAGAACCTTTTCGCCTCCGCCAAGAGCTGGGAGTGCATCAACCACAAAGGCAATGGATGAATCAGATTTCATTCAAGGCCTTCCAGACAGTTTCTGCAGACTTTTGCCAGGTGAATTGTTTTGCACGTTCGAATCCCCTGGTTACCAGGGATGTACGTACACCATTGTCGGACAAACATTCTTCGATCGATCCTGTCAGGTCATTTACATCTGTGGCTTTGAATATCAGCCCTGCATCTCCCACTGTTTCAGGTAGCGCGCCTCCATCTGAAACGATCACGGGAATGCCGCAAGCCATTGCTTCCAATGCAGGTAACCCGAACCCTTCGTCGAACGATGGCAGGATGAAGGCCCTTGCTTTTGCGTAAATACCGGGCAGATCCTTTTCACGAACATAACCAAGAAACCGCACGCATTCGGTCGTCACGAAACTTGTTTTTGCGAAGACCCTCCCTATGTCTCCTACGACGATCAACCAATGGTCTTTAAACTTGTCTTTGATCTTATCCCAGGCGCTCAATAAAATTTGAAAATTTTTTCTTGGTTGCAGCGTGCCGACAAACAGAATGAATTTTTCAGGAAGTTCATATGTATTTTGAATGGCGTCTGGATGAAAGCGGACTGTATCCACGCCGTTGGGTATCACGATCACATTGCTGGCATTGAAGCGGTTTATCATTTTTTGTTTTACGTGGTGCGACGGCGTAAAAATGACCTGCGCGCGTTTTACCAACAGCGGTAAAAACAAACGATACCATGCGGCAAAGTCCGCATCGAACCATTCTGAATGTTCTAGGGGGCTTAAATCGTGAATAGTGACGGCTTGTTTTTGTGTCCATATGGGACCGCTGTTAGCAGGCGACCACAAGACGGTTTCTGGTTTTAGTTTTCTGGGAAGCAAAAACTGTTCCCAGGCATGACCAGCGGGGCCGTTCATCCGCGTTCTTTCAACCCGGCAGCTGCCATTGAATAACGAAAGGATTTCACGCCCGTGCCTTTCCACACCTGTTATGCGGCGAGAGAGAAAGCGTCCGTTGACTACGATTTCACGGGTCATGTGCCACCTCTCCCGCCCAGAGACCCACCACCAAACCAAGCATCATCCGCCCCGGAGCCAGCGTCCAGAAATAATGATCAAAAAGACTGATCACGCCTGCTCCTGCCAAGGCGGCACTGACAAGGATCGCCTGCGGCGTTCGTGCCCTCATCGTGGTCGATACGACTAGAACAAACAATCCAGCGATCAGGAAAAAGCCGATCAGGCCAAGTTCACTGGCAGCCAGTAAAAAAATATTATGGACAGGTTCGATGGGTGCACCTTCCGCGGCGGTTTGTGCTAGCTCGATGACTAACGAGCCAATGCCTGCTCCAGTAATCGGATGGCGGCGAATCATGTCCATGGCTTGCTGGGTTAACCAGGAACGTCCCACATTGGAAATGGTTTCTGTTGGAGACTGTTGAGCGCTGATCCTTGGAGAGACCAAATTCCATATTAAATACAAGCTGAAAGCAAATGCAAGTGCAGCCGCAGAAGGTAATAAAAACCTCTTTTTAACTTCAAAGTATTTTGATTTCAGTATCAGAACCAACATGAAGGTAGTCAGTGCCAGCCATGTTGCGCGTGAATAGGTCAGGACGATCAAAACAATACCCGCACAAAACAGGACGATAGCTGCATAGTTGGGTGTTTTTCCCCTTAGAAATAAACTTGCTGGCCCCAATAATGCTAGAAATGTAAACCCGCCAAGGATGTTGGGGTGAGGCAGGGTTCCATAGGCGCGTAGCACACGCAATCCATCTGTCATTTGCACAACGCTTGCTCCCTGCATGGACGGTTCCAACAGGCCAGGCCATTTCATGTTTAGGGGATCAAGAAAAGCAGTGGATTGTTGAGCATAACCGATAAAACCTGCCACAAGTTGAATACTGAGGGCGGCGCAGAGACCGTACATGGCAACCAGCCGGGTTTCATGCCGCTCACGAAGCGAAAGAACACGGAAGAAAATCAACCCCAGATGAAGTGAAATATAGAGCGATGTGCGCCAATCTTGTGACCAGAAGATGCTTAGGGCTGCGTAAAGAAGAAAGATCAAAGGCAGCAGAATGCGAAAATTAATAAAAGCGGAGTCAAAAACCCTTGTGGAACTTTGAACAGCAACCTTGACGCTCAACCATAAAATGACTGCAAGAACAGCCAGTCCATCGCTCAGAAAGAAGAGTGCATTGTCGTAGGTGAAGTAAACACGCGGATGTGAAAATTCCCCGACAACACGGTAAAGCCAAAAGCACAGCGTGATGGGAAGCAGTCCGATCGCAAATGCGTACACTTTTCGAAGAATCCACTCGGTCTGGGCGGGATATACGCGGAGCATGCCCAGCGAGAGAGCAGTTACAAATGCGATCAAAGGGAATACACCCCATGCGAACGAATTAATCGGCGGGGCAGCAGGGATTTCTGCCGCAACAGATTTTATGGCACCTGGATTTTCATAGACAAAAATACCGTTAGCAAGTGTCTTAATCTTTCTCCATCCGAGTTCATCGAGAACGGGAACAAAGGGACTGCGCCGGGTCACCACACCCTTCGACTGTACAGTTTCAATGGTGTCCGGGTTTACAAATCCCCAGCGGACGCTGTGTTCACCAGACTTTGCCAGAATGGGAACGATGGCTTTCATTCCATTGACTGCCCAATAGGAAGTATCTATCTGACCGATACCGCTGTTGCGAAGTTCGGGCAGGGTCCGTGCGGTGTGATAACTGCCGTCGATGGTGGTGGCTGGGGTAAGCAGGTTTAGATAAGCGAATTGATCTCCGAAGCCAAAGGTGACATACCGCCAATGGGAATTATGGTCCGTGTTGAGAAAATCGACGATGGGCTGCATATCAACAGGTTTGGGTTGAATGGGGAACCAATGGGGTGTGAACCAGGCCCCGATTGCCGTAAAAAAGAAGCTGGCAAAAACCAAGGAAGGGACATATTTTTTTTGAAAGGAAGCAAATGTCTGTTTGGGAGTGGAGCGGTATTGTTTCTTCAGTCCAAGAAAAAGCTTTCCGAAGAATGGGAACAGGGTCAGACATGCCCAAAACGCGAAACGATCATAAGTAAGCCATTCCCATGCGTCGCTGAATAAAAGATGAGGCAGGGGCGTCGTTCCGCCAAGCCCCAACAGAAAAAGGATAAAGAATGAACTTTGCAGCCCCCAGAAACGAGGCTGCCATTTTCGAAACAGAAACGGGATGATCACAATGAACGGGCCGTAGAGCGGAAATAAAAAAATGGCAAGCGCCAGCGGGTCCCTGAAAAAATTGTGACGGGAGAGATGATCGATGGGGGTCTGGATGACCTGGTCTGTGCCCCATTGCCAAAACGGAAAAATAACCATGAATCCTGCCGTAGCTGAAAAGATGCTGAAAAGGAACAGCCTTTTGAACAGCACCTGCCAATCCTTGCGAACGGCTGCCTTTTTTCGGAAAATGAAATCGGTGATGACTGCCAAAAACAGGAAGGGATGCACCATGAGCGTGGCATGATGCATGGCCATGGAACTGGTGACAAGCACCACCGATAACGTGAAGTTGTGAATCCCCCCCTCGCGCAGGTAACGATGAAGCCCCGCTGCCGCAAAAAGAGCGGTCAGGGTGCTGGCGAGAAAAGGCAGTTGACCAAATATGTGTGCCGTGACGTAAATCGGTAGAAGAATGGCAGAGGCAAGTGCGGCGTACGAGGCAGAAATTTTGCCATTGAAGATGCGGCAAAATGCATAGATGCCCAGAGGATAAAGACCGGTAACGCTCCATAAAATG
>DATHRQ010000200.1:0-4758 GCA_035465095.1 Anaerolineales bacterium
GAGCCGACGACGAGAATCGAACTCGTAACCGCCCGCTTACAAGGCGGGTGCTCTACCGATTGAGCTACGTCGGCATACCGTTAAACGGCATCTTCGACACCCAATTAAGCAGAGCGATTATACCAAAGCCACACTTAACAGGGAAGTGGAACAGACAATTAAATTGCTCCCGCACGACACGAAGGGAGCAGGGCGATAGTTTAGCAGGATTCACCTTGATAGTCAAGAATAATAAAACAATTGCAGAAATACATATTGCCTCTTGACACCTGCCCCATTAAGTTGTATTATTCATATAATTAGAACATACGTTCTAAAAAGGACTTCTTATGACTGATGATATGAACAAATACGCTCTAATGATGGATGCCTACACCGAGATAAAGCCAGAGTTGGACGCAGCGCGTCAAACCAAACCAATGCCTGCCCAGCCGCCCCTGGGCCAGGTGCTCGCGGACTTTGGCCCTATGCCCGAGGAAGCCTTGTTTCTGGGCGTGGCATCCGACAAACTGCCTGTGCTATTGAACCTGCATGACTCAATACCGGGTCCTCTGCTTGTTATCGGAGGGGCTGGCAGCGGTAAAACTGCCCTGCTGCAGATTATTGCACGGGCCGCAGGTAGAATGCATCAGCCGGAGAAACTGCAATTCGGCGCACTGACCAACCACCCCGATGAATGGAGCGGTTTCGAGGGAACCCCGAGCAATGTCGGTACCTTTCCCGCATATCACAGATCATCTGAGGATTTTATCCTTTCTCTGGCATCCTGGGCACATGGGAACAAATCGAGCAGGCAATTTATCCTTCTTTTATTGGATGATCTGGAATCGATCACCAGCATGGATGTGGAAACGGTGGACAATCTGCGCTGGCTCCTCTTGCGCGGACCTTCGCGCCGCGTGTGGCCGATTATTACATTGAACGCAGACCGCGCCCACAACATGCAGCCGTGGTTGGATGCCTTCCGCACGCGGATATATGGAAACATACAAAACGGGGATGTTATCAGCAAATTGAATATTGAGGGCGCGCAACCTGAGTCGCTCGCAAGCGGATCTGAATTTGCGCTCAGCGAAGGGAAACGCTGGCTTCGTTTTTCAATACCGGGTTTGGACTAGGAATCGGAGGTCGCTATGCACACAGGAATGTTATGGTTCGACGACTCACAAACCACACTGGATGTAAAGATACAAAAAGCCGTGGAATATTATCACAAGAAATATGGGCGAACCCCAAATTTGTGTCTGGTTCACCCAAACATGTTGGGTGACACGAAGATCAATGAGGAGAAAATCACAGTACGTTCCTACAGACCTGTTCTTCCGGGTCACCTTTGGATCGGCAATGAGGACAAAAACTAGGTCGAGTCCATGTCCTTTGCACCTCCCGCGGAACTGGCCCGCGGGAGTTTTTTTAACCGATCATCACGACCATCGCCACAGAATGAGTCTGATCGTGGCTGATGCTGACAGACCAGGTTGTGACACCAAGTTCCTTCGCCAATTGTTCAGCCGCGCCATGCAGGTTCAAGGCAGGCGCATTTTGCTCGTCACCCAATATTTCGACTTCCTGCCAGCCGATATCCCCGATTCCACGGCCCAGGGCTTTTGCCGCCGCTTCCTTGGCGGCGAAACGCCCCGCAAGCGACTCACTCCGCTTACCACATTGCTCCAATTCGGCAGGCGTATAGATACGCTCCAAATAGTGCTTCCCATGCCGCGCTACCACCTCTTCGATGCGGGATATTTCGATCAGGTCAATACCTGTCCGTAAATTCATCAGGGACCGGCCACCGCGATCACGAGTTTATCCGGGTCGATAAATTTTCGTGCGGTCTGCAGCACATCGTCGCGGGTTACTTCGTTTACCAGATCAGCATACTGCAGATAGTAATCCATATCCAAATCATGCCGCTGAATGTTTAGCAATGCTCTGGCCACACCGCCGTTCGATTCCAAAGACAACGGCAGACGTCCGATAAAGTTTGCCTTGCTATCCGCCAATTCATCCTCAGCCACACCTTTATCCACAAATCGCCTTATCTCGGTCACGATCAGGTCGGCGGCTCTATCGACGTTGCCGGGGTTTACGCCGGCGCTCACCTCCCACGACCCAGGCCCGATACCGGCGTGCAGACTTGAGTATGCATAGTATGCCAACCCCGCCTTCTCGCGCACAGAGTCACCGATGCGCCCCATCATGCCAAACTGGCCGAGGATATTATTGCCCAAAGTGGCAGACATGAATTCTGGATCCCGCCGTCTGGGGCCGTTCGTGCCGATCACAATGTCGGACTGTGATTTGCCGGCGATGCGATGATGTCTGCGAACTGTCTTCTTCAGCAGTTTCACTTCTGGAATTTCAGGCGCTTCTTTCTGACCTTTGACCTGCCACCCGCCCAACGCACGTTTCACCTGCCTGACAGCTTCTTCCGCCTGGACAGCGCCGACGACAGCGATCACCATCCCGCGCGGACCGTAGTGTTCGCGGTGGAACTTAACCAGATCGCCCCGTGTGATGCGCTGTACGGTTTCCGGCGTTCCCTCGTCGGGACGGCTGTATGGATGACCCTTATAGAGAATCTTATCAAAGGTCTCCGAGGCCATATCAGACGTATCTTCTGCGCTGATCGCCATACCCGTAAGGATTTGCGCCCGCAGCCTTTCCATTTCAGTTTTGGGGAAGATGGGTTCTCTCAAAGACTCAGAAAGCAGCCTGAGAAGCAGCGGAAGATCTTCTGCAAGCGAACGACCATTGAAACCCGATTTGTGAACACCCGTACTGAATCCCAAACTTGCGCCCACCGATTCAAGCACATTATAGATTTCATCAAAACTGCGTTTCTTCGTTCCGCGCAGCAGGCCGGATGTAACGTAATCGGCCAGCCCAAGCTTCTCGTCTTTATCGAACAAGGCCCCCGCATCGAAATAGCCGCTGATCACGACAGAAGGGCTGTTGAAGTTGGAACGGGTCAAAATGGTGATGCCGTTGGGCAGCACTTCGCGATAAATATCGTCTGGGCCGGGCAGGGCGGAATTATTTTTCTTTATCATCAAACCTGCCTCCCATCCACAGGGATGTATGTTCCAACGACCCGGCTTTTGGTGTTGAAGTATTCGTTTGCCACGCGTT
This sequence comes from Anaerolineales bacterium, assembly GCA_035465095.1. GTDB lineage: Bacteria > Chloroflexota > Anaerolineae > Anaerolineales > Villigracilaceae > Defluviilinea. Next base: position 3,133 of record DATHRQ010000200.1, read on the forward strand.
GTAAATCCTTTGCTGTAACTTCTGAAAGCTTCTTGAGATAGTTTGTAAACCAGCCATACTCTGCAAACATTTCAGAATAGCCCATCCAGAAGGCCTGGTTGGTGATGTTCTCACTTCCGTACGCAAACAAGGCGCGCGCCTGCTTGATGGCACGCGTGATCTCCGCTTTTTTGACCTTTTCCTGCTTGATGCGTTCGATTTCCTTATCCAGTACGGCCAGCGTTTCTTCCGGTTTGCGTTTTGGATGGATGGTCATCGTGATCGAATATAGGAAGGGGTCGATCGTCGCCTGGGCGCCGCCATGCACGCTGACAGCAAATTCCTTATCGATGAGCGCCCGATAAAGGCGGGAGGTTTTATTGGAAATGCCGCCGCTAAACATGTTTAGATTGCTTGGGCCGGCCAACAGACTGTCGAGCACGGTCAGCGGGAAAAAGTCCGGGTGAGAAGCGGCCGGAAAACGGTAGCAGACTTGAACGTAGGAGGTAGCGCCGGGTCCCTCCACCGAGAGTCGAACCTCCCCTTTTTGATCCAACTCCGTGCGCGCCAGCCGGGCCGGCTCCTTCCCCTTTGGTATCTTTCCAAACAGCTTCCTGATCCGTGCAAGCATTTTTTTAGTGTCGAAATCACCAGCAACGGCCATGACAGCATTATTCGGCACATAGTATTCGCGATAATGCGAGTAGAGATCGTCACGCGTCATGGACTGAAGGTCGGCCATATCGCCGATTACTTCGTGATGATAAGGGTGAACCCGGAACGCCGACTGCTGCACAGCTTCGCCCAGTTGAAAGAGAGGTTCGTTCTCATTGCCCTCACGCTCAGAAATAATGACCGTGCGCTCGGAGGCTACTTCCTTCTCGTTGAACTGACTGTTAACCATGCGATCTGCTTCGAGGCGCAGGGCAAGATCGATCTTATCGGCAGGCATGGTTTCAAAATAGGCCGTCCAATCGAGGTAGGTCATGGCATTCCACATACCGCCCTCGCGTGAGATGGCCTTATCGAGGATATTCGCTGGAAACTGCGGCGTGCCCTTAAATTGCATGTGCTCGACCCAATGGGATATGCCGGTGCGCCCCTGCACTTCATCGCGTGAGCCGACCCGATACCATAACCACGATGAGATGATCGGCGCGGTATGTATTTCCTTCAAAATAACTTTCAAGCCGTTCGATAATGTTTCAACTGTCAGGGATTTTTTCATTAATATTGAGACTCCAAATAAGATCGACTACGGGCAAACATTGACACCATCCACAAAGACCTGCTGATTCTCGACCATGCAATAATAGGGTTTCACGACCTGCTGCAGTCCTACAAAGGGTTCATGCAGATCGGTTTCGTTCAAGGGAATGTCCACGGCTACATCCAGTTCAGCAAGCACGCTCTGATCAACAGGTACGGACAGGTTCTCAATGAATATCGGCAGCACCGTGCCCTGCGGCAGGACGATATTGGCACTGGCGCGGTTGATGTTCAAGCCGCCGGTGTTGACCGTGACCAGCGCGCCGTTGATGGTAACAGCTTCGCTAAGGGTTACGCTTGTAGGGCCGCTGACATTCAACGTGAATCGAACAGGAATTTCCTGACTGACAGGAATTGTCGTGGTAATGTGCGCCTGGT
>DATHRQ010000201.1:0-3725 GCA_035465095.1 Anaerolineales bacterium
TACCCACTTTGGATCAGATTGCGTGCCACACCATACCCTAATTTTTTGGGGGAAGTGGATGCACCGATGACAACGACGCCCTGTGGTTTGAAGAAGGGAAGCAGGGAAGAATCCATAAAGGCATTAAACCACTTATGGGCGTGGATGGATACTGATGAAAATCACTTTTTGATAATCTTAAATTTGAAATCGCACTACCATCGGTCCCAATGCACCACATCCTCCAACGGTCTGCGGCCGCCCTTCTTTGGCGCGGCTGATAGTTTCGCCTCGTCCAGCGGATACCCGAACGACAGCGCGATGCGCAAATGCCACTCGGGCGGGAATCCCAGAATCTCGCGCGCTTTTTCGTGTTCGTAGATCGAAGCAGGCACGGAGCCGACTCCCAGTTCCCATGCAGCCAGCTGCATAAATGCGGCGGCCTGACCGGCATCGAACATCGTCTGGAATTTGGTGGTCGGTTCGGGCGTCAGGATGGCAACGCCCAGCGCTGCACCGGCCAGGTGTCCCGCCCACTGCCCGCATTCGGATAATGCCTTAAGAATCGATTTATCTCGAATGGCGATAAACTGCCATCCCTGCTCGTTCTTGGACGACTGTGACCTGCGCCCTGCGTTCAGGATCGCTTTGACGACATCTTCAGGCAACGCCTCGTCTTTGAACTTGCGGACTGCTCGTTTCGTGCGAATTGCATCTTTTACCTTCATAATAACCTCCATATCTCGGTGGTTGAGTGCCGCGAATTGCATGCGGGACTACTCAACCATCGAACACTTCTCTCCGAGTATAATTCAATCAATGGATGAACAACTCAACTTTAAGCCTTTCGGCATTTCGTCACTGATCCTCATCCTTATCGGCTGGGGCGGTCTGTATTATCTCATCACAAGCACGCTTCCATTCGTCTGGTCACGCTGGGGATTTTTCGTTCTGACTCTTATGGCGCTGACTGGCCTCGTCCTGCCCATCGTCTACTTCTTTCACAAGCGTTTTCCCGATGAAACACCCGCTGAAGCGAACGTCATTGTCCGGCAGGCGCTGTGGTTCGGCATTTATGGCGCCACCCTCGCCTGGCTCCAGCTTGGGCGCCTGGTCACTGTTTATGTGATCCTCAGCCTGGCGGGCGGCCTGATCGCCATAGAATATTTCATCCGCTTGCGCGAAAAATCGCATTGGGAACCTCCCGTCCACGAAGATGAATAGCCTCCGCGACCTGCCCTCCATGGAGCAACTCTTGCAGAGCGCGACTGATCTCATCGATGAGTATGGTCGCCCGCTGACTTTGGATGCGCTTCGAGCCACCCTCGACGAAACCCGCGCGCGCTTCAAAACGGATCCCGAAGCTGCCCTGCCCTCAACTGACCTCATCTTAACTCAGGCAGAATCCCATCTTTCCGCATGGACAGCCTCGACGCTCCAGCCGGTTATCAATGCAACGGGTGTCATCCTGCACACCAACCTGGGACGTGCTCCTTTATCAAACGCAACCATTCAGGTGATGAACGAGGTTGCCTTGAGTTACTCAAACCTTGAATATGACCTGTTCAAGGGCAGGCGCGGCTCACGGCTTATTCATGCCGAATCCGTTTTGCAAAAGCTGACAGGTGCCGAAGCTGCGCTGGTGGTTAATAACAATGCCTCGGCGATATTACTTGTTCTGTCTGCGTTGGCGAATAAGAAGCGCGTGGTGATCGCCCGCTCACAACTTATCGAGATCGGCGGCGGTTTCCGCATCCCTGATGTGATGAAGCAATCCGGTGCAAAGCTGGTCGAAATCGGCACAACGAACAAGATCCGTGTGTCGGATTATGAAGCCGCACTCGAGGAAAAAGCTGCACTTGTGATGCGCGCACATCGCAGTAATTTCAAGATCATCGGCTTCACCGAAGAGCCCGAACTCGAAGACATCGTGGATGCTGCCCACCAGGCGAATGTCCCTGTTGTGGATGATCTCGGCTCGGGCGCGTTGATCGATACGGCCAAATACGGCCTGGCCCACGAACCGACGGTGCAGGAGTCGCTTGCGGCAGGCGCCGATATCGTCTGTTTTTCGGGCGACAAGCTGCTGGGCGGGCCGCAGGCGGGGATAATCATCGGGAAGAAGAAATTGCTCGATAAGATCAAGAAGCATCCGTTGGCTCGTGCTGTCCGCGCGGATAAGGTTGCTTTGGCAGGTGTTACCGCAACGTTGACTCATTATCTCAAGGACGAGGCGGAGCGGAAAATTCCGATCGTGAGAATGATGTCTCTGACACCCGAGCAGGTCAAGGTGCGGGCAGAGGCGTGGCAGGAAGCGTTGGGGCAGGGAGAGATGATCGAGTCTGAATCGACTGTCGGCGGGGGAAGTCTGCCTGAGGAGTCGATGTCTACTTTTGTTCTGTCTTTGTATGTCAGATCACCCGATAAATTTTTGAAAAAGCTGCGAGGGTCGAATCCGCCCGTCATCGCGAGAACAGAGAACGATAAAGTCTTATTTGATCCGCGCACCGTTCTGGAAGAACAGGATGAAAAAATTATTTCAGCACTGAGGAGCCTTTTGTGAAATCTGATCTTGATGCCTTGATGGAAGCCAGCAATTTCGACGCATTGGTCGTTTTTGGGAACGCTGAGCACAACCCGCCAATGTATTACATGACAGGCGGTGGACATGTGAGCCACGCCGTGTTGATCAAGAAGCGCGGGGAGGGCGCTGTTTTGTACCATGGTGATATGGAACGCGACGAAGCGGCAAAGAGTGGTTTGAAATGTGTTCCATTCAGCACCTTTAAATTTGACGAGCTGTTGGAAAAAGCGGATAAAGATCATGAGCTTGCCAATGCGATGCGCCTCGAGTTGATGTTTAAAGATGCTGGAGTTACATCAGGTCGCGTAGGTGTATATGGAACCTATGATGTTGGCGCTGTGTTTGAGTTGCTTACGGCTGTTCAAAAGTTAATGCCTGAGATCGAATTTATTGGCGAACGACGGGATGATTCTGTTTTTCTGCGTGCCATGGAAACAAAGGATGAGAGCGAAGTCGAACGCATCCGTAGGATGGGCGTGGTTGCCACCGAAGTCGTCGGTGCGGTGAGGGATTATCTCACGTCCTGCGATGTGAGCGACGACGAGGTCCTGTTGAAGGAAGACGGAACGCCATTGACGGTGGGTGACGTCCACAAGAGGATCAAATTATGGGTGGCAGAACGGGGTGCAGAACTGCCCTCGGGCTTTATCTTTGCCATCGGACGCGATGCGGGCGTACCGCATTCATCAGGCAATCCCGACGATTTGATGCAGCTTGGCAAGACCATTATTTTCGATCTGTACCCCGCCGAAGCGGGCGGCGGCTATTATTTCGATTTTACACGCACCTGGAGCCTGGGGTATGCCACGCCGGAAGCCCAGGAATTGTATAACCAGGTGAAGGAGATTTTCGACGAACTAAACGATAATTTTGACTTGAACGCATCTTTCAAAGAGTACCAACGCATGACATGTGAATACTTTGAATCAAAAGGACACAAATCGCCGCTCAACACCAAAACCCCGCAGGATGGATATGTTCACAGCCTTGGGCACGGCGTAGGCCTTAATATCCATGAGCGCCCGTTCAGCGGACTGCTGGCAGACGATCAAAGGCTGGCCGCTGGTGTTGTGATCACGTCCGAGCCCGGCTTGTATTATCCCGAAAAAGGCATGGGTTTTCGAATCGAAGATACGCTCTGGGTGCGTCCCGATGGCAAGGT
>DATHRQ010000202.1:0-8984 GCA_035465095.1 Anaerolineales bacterium
TGATCCGTATCTCTGCCTCGCGGACTATTACTCGTCTGTTGATTCAGGTCGAATGGATGTGGTCGCCTTTCAGGTTGTCACCGTCGGGCAGGAAGCCACCGAACGGTTCGACAAACTGCAAGCTGCCAACGATTACACAGAAGCTTACTTTACCCACGGGCTTGCCGTCCAGGCTGCGGAGGCAACGGCGAATTATCTGCATGAACACATCCGCCGCGAGTTGGGCATCCCTGAAAATCAGGGCAAACGCTACTCGTGGGGTTACCCTGCCATCCCCGAATTGGAGGATCATAAGAAGATTTTTGAATTGCTTCCCGCTGTCTTATCTGAGCTTGGCATGGACTTGAGCACGGCATATCAATTGCTCCCTGAGCAATCCACAGCGGCGATTATTGTCCATCACCCGCAGGCAAAATATTACAGCGTTGGAGAAAGTCGCGTTGAACAGTTAATGAAACAGAGCTAAACATGACAAATAAATTTTTAGAGTTACTTGAAAACGGAACGCTTTTAGCCGACGGCGCGATGGGCACCATGCTCCACGCGCGCGGCATCGGTTTCGATAAGTGCTTCGACGAACTCAACATCGCCAATCCTGTTGCCGTGGCAGATATTCATCGCGAATATATCGAAGCGGGCGCACAGCTTATCATCACCAACACCTTTGGCGCGAATCGATTCAAGTTAAGCAAACATGGTCTGGAGGAGGATGTCAGGGAGATCAATCATAAAGGCGTGGAACTGGCGAAACGCGTGGTCTCGGCATCATTCAGGGATGTACTGGTCGCAGGGGATGTGGGTCCGCTGGGGGTGAGGATCGCTCCCTATGGCCGAGTCCAGCCTGAGGAGGCGCGTGATGCGTTTGCGGAGCAGATCCAGGTTTTGGCAGAAGCGGGAGCAGATCTGATCGTCACCGAGACAATGAGCGATCTCTATGAAATCCGGGAGGCGATCAAGGCGGTACGGGATGTTTGTGATCTGCCCGTCGTGGCGTCCGTCACATTCACACGCGATGACCGCACCTTGCTTGGGGATAATCCAACAAAAGTGGCACGCGTACTTAACACTGCGGGTGCGGATGTGATTGGCGTCAACTGCTCTGGCGGCCCCGCGCAGCTTCTGCGAATATTGAAACAGATGAAACAGGCCGTGACTGATAGTTCAGCAAAGTTTTGGGTCAAGCCAAATGCCGGCTGGCCCGAGCAGGTTGGCGGGCGCATCATGTACCCTGCCGATGCAGAGTATTTTGGTGAATACGCGTTGTCGTTCCGGGATGCCGGTGCGAATATCGTTGGCGGCTGCTGCGGAACAACACCTCAGCACATCGCGATGATGCGCGAAGCATTGGCTACCAATCCACATGGTGACCAAACGCACATTACGATCCTGCAGCAGGAAGAACTTGCCGAGACCGCCCGGGAAGGACCGACAAAGTTCGCTCAAAAATTGACGTCGGGCGGATTCTCGGTCGCAGTGGAAATGGACCCGCCGCGCGGGCTTTCGACTCATAAACTGCACGCGGGCGCTTCTCTCCTGGCCGACGCCGGAGCCGATGTAATCAACGTTGCCGACTCTCCGATGGCTCGCATGCGCATGTCTGCCTGGGCGGTGTGCAATCTTGTGCAGCGCAATGTAGGCGTCGAAACCACGCTCCACTTCCCCACCCGCGGACGCAACCTCCTGCGCGTACAAGGCGACCTGCTGGCTGCACATGCGCTTGGAGTCCGCAACATCTTCGTTGTCATGGGAGACCCAACTGCAATTGGAGATTATCCAGAAGCGATGGATAATTATGACCTTGTTCCATCCGGCCTGATCAAACTCATCAAAAGGGGTTTCAACGAAGGCGTGGATCATTCAGGCACATCCATCGGGCAGCCCACAAACTTTTTCGTTGGCTCTGCATTGAATCTCTCCCCGCCCGATATCGAGAGGGAGATCAAAACCCTGCGCCGCAAGGTCAATGCAGGCACAGATTTTTTCATTACACAACCAGTATACCGGGCAGATGACGGGCCAAAGTTATTGGAGGCCTACGAAGCCAAATATGGGAAATTGAGACAACCGATTCTGGCAGGTATTCTTCCGCTTGTCAGTGTGAGACATGCAAATTTCCTGCACAATGAGGTTCCGGGCATTTTTATTCCTGACGAGACACGGAAACGGATCGAATCGGCCGGCGAGAATGGAGTCAAAGCCGGGGCGGAGATCGCTGTCGAATTGGTGGAGCAGATCAAAGTCTGGGCGGGAGGCGTGTACATCATGCCGCAATTCCATAAGTATGACATGGTGGCTGAGATCATAGAAGCGATTCGACAGCCATGAAGTTGCTGCAACGACAGGAGAGGAACGAGTGGTAAAATCCAGAAAACGTTTCTCCTTTTACTTTCTGGAATCATATGTTACTTACCATAGATATCGGCAATACCAACCTGACCCTTGGGCTTTATGAGAAAGACAAACTAATCGCGCATTGGCGGCTGGCCACCGACCATGCCCGCATGCCCGATGAATACGGTCTGCAATTCCAGGGTCTGTTGGAAAATGCAAAACACGATAAAAGTGAACTCACCGGCATCTGCCTTGCCTCGGTCGTGCCGCAGTTGACCAGCCGCGTGGTACAAGCCTGCCGTGAATACCTTGACCTGGAACCTTTTATTGTGGATGTGGGCATCAAAACCGGCATAAAAGTAAAATACGAAAACCCGAAATCTGTCGGCGCAGATCGCATTGCGGATGCGGTCGCTGTCAATTATCTGCACAAGGGACCGGCTTGTGTTATCGATTTTGGAACAGCCACAACCTTCAACGCCATCACAAAAGACGGTGAATATTTGGGCGGCGCGATCACGGCCGGTATCACCCTGGCCACCGAAGCGCTCTTCACCCATGCCGCCAAACTTCCACGCATCGATTTGCAAAGACCTCCCTCTGTGATTGGCAGTAACACAACGCACGCCATGCAGGCGGGTCTGCTTTTCGGTTATGTCAGCATGGTCGAGGGTATGGTCGAGCGCTTCCGCAAGGAATTGGGAGATGAGATGAAAGTGATTGCCACTGGCGGTCTGGCCGAGGTCATTGCACAGGAAACCGATGTCATTCAGATCATCGCCCCCTGGCTCACGCTCGATGGCCTGCGCATTCTCTGGGAACTCAATCACCCACAATAACGATTTGCAGAAAACCTTCATCGCAATTTCGGCAATTGCACTTTTTTCAATCGGATGTGGGGGAGTCACGCTCATCTCTCCACTCTCACCCACACCGATCATCGAACCCACGTGGACGTTCAAACCGCTTCCGACGTCGACCCTAACGGCTACGGCTCAACCGACCGGGACCTCTACTGAGACATCCACCCCTGCGCCATCCCTCACCCCACTGCCTGTTTTTACAGACACCCCGACATTAACCCCTGAACTGGAATGGTCATTGCAGGGACCCGGCGAAGTCGTTGTTCCCATGCTGCTTTACCATCACATTGGCGGTTCTCCCAGCGACAGTCCATATTATGTGTCGGAAAACGCCTTTGAACAGCAAATGTACCTCCTGCACGAATGGGGCTACCAGACGATCTCTGTCGAGCTGCTGATCGAGGCGATCAAAAACGGCGCGTTACTGCCTCCCAAACCGATCATCCTGACCTTCGACGATGGCAGTCAGACGGTATCGACAACGGCGCTGCCGATCATGCAGAAATACGGATTCACGGGCACGGCCTACATCGTCTACAACTATATTGGGCTTACCAACGACTTTATGGATGTCGACCAGATCCGTCAGCTTTATGCAGCGGGTTGGGAGATCGGCAGCCACAGTATCAGTCATGTGGATTTAACCGAGCGGACAGACCGCCAGCAGGATGAGATCGTTGACTCGCGAATAAAACTTGAACGGCGACTCAGTGTCCCTATTTTGACCTTCGCCTATCCCTTCGGCGCCTATAATGAAGACTCAGTCCGTTTCGCACATTTTGCCGGTTATATCGGCGCAGCGGGCCTGGGAGAGAAAACATCACAGGGCAATAAAAATCTATATTATTTGTATCGCATGGATATAAAAGGTTCCGATGACATATCGGACTTCGCTTTACGACTCCCCTGGCGGAACGATGTCGAGCCCCTTCCCATTCTGACGATCATTCCTTGATCGGATGAAAAGGAGAATCGATGAATGTCAAAATTTTTTCCATTCTACTATTCCTGCTCTCTGCCTGTTCAGGACTTGAAACTCCTCCCTCGGACAGCGGAATCGAGGGACAGGTGTTTATTGGTCCGATGTGTCCGGTGGTGCGCGAGGGAGAGGAGTGCCCGGATAAGCCGTACCAAGCCACCTTGACGATAACCAACCCAAAGGGAGAGAGAATCGTTCAGGTCCAAACCGACGAAGAGGGTCGTTTCAGAATCCTGCTCCATGCGGGGGAATATGTGTTGCATCCTGAGTCTCCAAGTGCGTACCCCTTTGCGGGCGAGCAAACAGTTATTGTTCAAAAGGGGCAGTTTACACAAGTCATTGTGAATTACGATAGCGGCATCCGCTAACAGAACTCTTACGCTGATTCCCTTGTCATGCCCATTGAGGCACGCTATAATCCCACACGCTGTTCGAAGCAAGGAGAAAGAAATGCCAGTGTATACCTATCGCTGCGATAACTGCGGCGTGCAATTCGAGAAACATCAATCCTTTCATGATGCCCCTTTGAAGACCTGCCCGGAATGCCGCAGGAAAAAATTAAAGAAGGTCATCACTCCCACCAGGATCATCTTCAAGGGTTCGGGGTTTTATGCGACCGACCATAAGTCTGCCTCAGGTGCCAAAGCCAAGGATGACAAATCTGAAACCTCTGACACCAAGGCAGAGAGCAAGAAGCCTGCCAAGGCAAAGTCTGAAACCAAAAGCAGCAAAACAAAGAGCGATTAAGCAAAGAGAGAAGGCTGAAGTTGCCTTCTCTCTTTTTCATTCAGTATCTGTTCACTAACACACAGGAGCGGGGAGCCATGAACTCACAATGACATCCATGGTGATGCCGTACGCCAGTGCATTCCAAAAGCGCATACTGGCTGGCTGGTCCTGGACCATCTGCCAATATCCTGAAAAGACAAAAAAAGTCGTGACCAGGGCAACCGCCAGACGAAGAAGGATCATCGTCCATGAACCGAAGCACCAGGGGGCATTATTCCTGATCACATCCACAGCAACACTGTACACCCACCGCAGGATGACGCCCAGAAATACACCGACGAAAACCTGTATTTTGGCATTGGTATCTTCCTGCTGAGTCGCCAGCCTGAAACGAATCGCATCGTTGAAACTAAATGAATTCATGCCATCCTCCTAGTACTCGAACTAGATAAAACTGTAGTGTAAAAGATTCTAGAAATACTCTTGTACAACCATCCAACTTTAAGTTGTTGGAATACTAGTACATCCACGGGCCGACAAGGGCATCGATCGAAAAACCATAAACCAGCGAGTTCAGGAAGCGCATGCCGGCAGGCTGGTCCTTTACTTTACCCCAATACCCGGAAAAGACGAAGATCGTTGAGATCAGGGCAATCACGATACGGGCGATAACCACCGACCAACTCCCAAAATCCCAAGGGCCGCCTTGTACCACAACCACGATGACACCGTACAGCCAACGCAAGAGAACACCCAAAAGGACGCCAAAGAACACCTGCAACTTGGCACTGGTATCCTCCTGCTGCGTCGCCAATTTGAAACGGATCGCATCGTTGAAACTGAATGAATTCATATGGCCTCTCCTCTCAAGGTACAAGAATCATTATAGCAAAGGGGATGCATCCGTACAACTTATTGGTGGCGGTAGATAAACGATCTGTACACCGCGCCATTTGTCATATTACATATGGACAAAGATTGTCTTATTTGTGATTTTTATCACTAACAATTCCGACCTAAAAAGTGTAAATTAAGGGCGTAGGTAAAATTCAATAAACGTGGAACCCCAAGAAAGGAAAATACCATGTCCACATTTGTAATCACCCGCAAGGGACAAACGCTCGAAACTCCCCCCTTTATCAGTATGTTGTTCAATGACAAGCGATTCTCCATCCTATGGCTGGCAGTACGTTTGTGGCTGGGCTGGCAATGGATCGATGCGGGTCTGCACAAGATCTCCAACCCGGCCTGGATGCAGACCGGCGACGCTCTGAAAGGCTTCTGGATGGGAGCCGTTCAAGTCCCCGCCGAGGGACGCCCCCCGATCTCCTATGACTGGTATCGCAGCTTCATTCAGTTCATGCTGGACGCACAGGCCTATACCTGGTTTGCCAAGGTCGTTGTAATCAGTGAGATCCTCTTTGGCATACTTTTGATCGCAGGCATCTTCGTGGGCGTCACAGCCTTCTTCGCGGGCTTCATGAACTGGAACTTCATCATGGCTGGTTCCGCCAGCGTGAACGGCATATTTTTCGGCCTTTCAGTATTTCTCGTACTGGCTTGGAAGATCGCCGGCTACATCGGTCTGGACTACTTCCTGCTCCCACGTGTGGGTGACATTTGGTCGAAATCCAAAACAATTGAGAACTGACGTTGAGTTTGGGGGAACGGTCAAAGGGACGGCGGATAACCGCCGTCCCTTTGATTCCAGATCACTCAGGGGTGAAAGAGAAAACCAACCCCTGATTGGATATCGCGCCCGCGCGGTCTGCGCCGCCGAGTATATAAATCACACCGTCGACACTCACAGCCGGGACGCCATGCAAACCAAGAGGCAGGTCGGGGCCGTCCTTCCATTCGCCTCTTTCGGGACTAAAAATCTCGATACTGGTCAAGGCCTGATTCTCCCCTGACAGCACCTCCCCGCCGATGGCATAGATCTGTCCATTTACAGTGACCGCGGCAAACCCGCCGCGTGCAGTCTGTAGCGATGGCGCGCTCGACCACGAGTCGCTCAGCGGGTCGTAGACTTCGACAGATGTCAATTCACCTGTCCCGGACCAACGTCCGCCGAGGGCGTATATTTTTCCATCGAGGACAGCCGCCGCCGTATGTTCGCGTGATTCGGACAGGCTCGCGAGACTCGTCCAGTTATCAGACGAGGGATCGTAACGTAACAAGGCGTTCGATCCGCCTGTGCCACCCACGATGTAAATGAAGTCGTCGAGCGTGACCGCCTCGGCGCCCAGCCGTCCTTCGGGCATGGAAGCGATTGCCGTCCATGAATCTTCATTCGGGTCATAGACCCAGGCCTCATCGCGCGGACTCCAGTTAACGATCGAGCTCCCGCCGCCAAAAATGTACACCTGTCCTTCATAGGAAGTGGACATCAGATGATGCCGCGGTTCGGGCATTTCGGCAAGGGTCTCCCAAGTGTCGGTAGTTGTGTCATAGGCTTCGAGGGTGCTTTCACCGCCAAACCCGCCAGAGACATAGATGATCTGACCGACGGCGGCGGCCGTGTTCTCGGAACGCGGTGTTGGCATGGAAGTCAGCTGCGTCCACATTTCGCTTGGGGCAGGTTGGTTTTTCGGTCCGCAGGAGGACAAAAAGAATAAGGATACAACAATAAGCAAGAGCGGCTTTTTCATGAGCGCATTATAGCATTCCTCGTTTGTAAACCGTTGGCTTGAACCTTGCTTACAACGCATCGGAATCAGGGTGGAACTTTCCTGCTGCGTTATCAATTTGTGCGATTTTTTGTGCTACTTTCCCCGGTCCAAACAGGGAACAATCTCGCGCACCCCATCGTCATCGCACAGATTAAAAATCAAACAAGGAGATTAAGATGTTCAGAACTAACACGCTCGTCACTTTGGGAATCCTGATCTTGATGGTGTCAGCCTGTGGACCCGTGATGGGAATCCCTCAGCAACCGCAAATTGAGCCAAATGCAACGCCCATCGTGGGCATGGCAATTGTCCAGTCCGTGGAGATCCATTTTATTGAACATGCACCGCCAAAGGTCAGCGCTGTCGTCCGCGGACAACTGCCTGACGCCGGCTGTACGACGATTGCAGCAATCGATCAAACGCGGGATGGGAACACTTTCCACCTGGTCATAATGACCACGACCGACCCGCTTGCGCTGTGCGCCCCTGCTCTCACCCCATTCGAAGAGACTATCCTGTTGGATACCAGTGAACTGCCGGCAGCAAAATATATTGTGAGTGCCAATGGCATCGAAGCATCATTCGAGCTTCTCCCAAGGGACATTTCCATCTTCAAACAACAGCTTGTAGGAGCGCTGAATGCCCGTGACTTTGACCTTTTGCGTGCAATGATGAACGAGTCCTTGATGATTTCTCATTGGCGCTCCGAAGGAACCATGTATGAAGTGGAAGCAGCTATTGAGCAGTTACGTCTGAACTACCTCAATATGACATCAACGATCGTTGCCGAACCTCAAAAAAACTTGATCGAATTGCTGGATGGTATTGATCCAATTTCCATCGTAGGCCCGAATGTAAACGGAACCAACGCACTATTCGTCTCTGGGTTGGGCTCTGATGGCAGGGACGAAGCCATTTTGTATGTGGCAGCCCAGGCGGACGGCGGCTTGTACTGGCATGGTTTCCTGTTCGCTCCAGGCGGATTTAAAAAATCAGCCCAGCCTATTGATACGACAGTCTATGCAACCAACATTCAATATGTCACGGCGGAAAAAGACCTCGCCATTTATAGCGGGCCTGGCAGCAATTTTACGATAATCGGGAACCTGTTGGCTGGTCAGGTGGCGGTTGTCACAGGGAAAAATGTCGATGAAAACTGGTGGCACGTGGCCTGTGAAAACAATTCGGCAAGTGATTGCTGGGTATCAGCCGACAAGAACCTCACAAGACCGTCAACAGCAGTGCAAGGGTTTCAACCTGCTCCGGAGCCAGAAAAGACACCGACCATAACCATCCTGGCTGTTACACAAAACGACCAGGTCACCATTCGAACCCAAAACTTCCCCGCCGACACAAAGTTTTCTGTACGGATGGGCAAGATCGGTACAACCGGTATCGATGGAATCCTGG
>DATHRQ010000203.1:0-2385 GCA_035465095.1 Anaerolineales bacterium
CTCCCAGAAAAGCACTTTACGATCCGAAGACCTTCATCGTGCACGCGGCGTTGCTGCATCAGGCTTTCGCCCATTGTGCAATATTCCCTACTGCTGCCACCCGTAGGTGTATGGACCGTGTTTCAGTTCCATTGTGGGGGGTCACCCTCTCAGGTCCCCTACCCGTCGTCGCCTTGGTGAGCCATTACCTCACCAACTAGCTGATGGGACGCAGGTCCCTCCCAAAGCGGATTACTCCTTTAGTCATCGGTTTCTAAAGCCAATGACCACATGCGGTATTAGCAATCCTTTCGGACTGTTATCCCGCTCTTTGGGGCAGGTCACCAACGCGTTACTCACCCGTTCGCCACTAGGAATTCCCATCCATTTGTACGAATACGCATTTCAGGGGTTCCTCGTTCGACTTGCATGTATTAGGCACGCCGCCAGCGTTCATCCTGAGCCAGGATCAAACTCTCCGCAAAAAAATGTTCACTCTCGCAGGTAAACCTGCGGAGTGTAGAATACGGATTTTTTACTGAATCGACAGAGTTGTTGCTTCCTATCACTGTTCAATTGTTAAAGTACTGGTATCAAAGCGGGCGGATTTTACCCGCACCGCCCTGGCCTGTCAAGACGCAAACAGACAAAAACACCGATGTCATTTGTCTTGCGACATCGGCTCGTCAGGCTGCAAACCAACAGGCTTGTGTCTCTGACTAGAGACTGCTATTTAGTTGTCAATGATCTGTCAGGGGACGAGATCTATGTAACTACTGGCAAAGCATGATTATACACTTTTTAGCAGGCTTGTCAATAGTTATCAGACAATTTCACCTTAAATTTTACAAAACTCATATACATATGACTCTATCAAACTTACTGCCTGCCGCACTCCTTGTTCGTTTCTTATTCTTCGACCGAGCGCCTGACTCTGTATTCCTATTATATCACCTTCTGCTTCGGTGATGGCACGCGTCAACCTGTCAGGTGACAGTTTGTTCACAGCAATAGGTCGAGGCGCGGCACCAATGGCATGGACTCGCCTGCCCCAAAACGGTTGGTCGGCGGTAAATGGGACAACAATGTTCGGAATGCCTGCGCGCAATCCCGCAGAGGTCGTCCCTGCCCCGCCATGATGGACGATCATTTTACAGCGCGGCAACAACCAATCATGGGGCGCTGCATCAAGATAGAGAAGACGATCAGATGCGTGGTCTTTTACTGCACTCCACCCCGAAAGAATTACGCCTCGATTGTTTGTATTCTGCAAAGCGGTTCGCACAATCTCGTCTATTCTATTTGCATTGCGATTGACCATGCTGCCAAAGGAGATACATACCGGCGGTTTGCCTGCATCCAGAAAGCTTTGCAATTCAACCGACGGTTGATAAGACTCGTCAGCCTCAAAAAAATAATATCCAGTAACATGGACATTGTCCCTCCATTCGCTTGAAGGTGGGAGAACGCTTGGGCTCCAGGCACATAAGATCGGGGTCGGAGGACGAAGCGGATCGTCCCTGAACGGGAAATAAAGTTTACGTTTGGGCAATCCAACACGACGGCGGACCTGTTCGAATCCAAATCTTGAAGTCCACCAGGTTATCTGCTGCGAGATGAGATGCGTAAATCGATTCAATCCACGCAACTTAAGGTCGGGCATTGTAACGTTCGGATAATCGCCTGTGGGCGTGAACATGGGAAATGTTTGAATATGAATATCGGGGATGTTCTTTTCGCGTGCAAGCATATGCGCGCCAACCGTGTGTGCAAACGTATGTATGATCAGATCGGCATCAGCGCAGGCATCATTTGTTTGCTGCAGCATCTCCACACCGATTTCGACGGCGTGATCCATCATCTCTCGAACCATTTTTACAAAGTTATAACCCGCATCGTTCAACCGCCGACTAAGATCTTCAGGCTCACCAGGCAGTGGGAAAAATGGAATTCCGTACCCTTCCACAAGACTCTTAAAACGAGAAGGTGCCGCCAACCTGACGGAGTGACCTTTTGCCATCAACCCCAAAGACAGGGGAAGAAATGGCTGCACATCGCCGCGCGAACCATACGTTAGAATGGTTATATTCATGGGAATATTTTATCTTGTAAACCATTCCTGCGCCAACTGACGAGGAGAGGAAGTATCCAAATTTCGTAGGGAACTTGAAACTTTTCACCACGGAGCACACTGAGAGCACAAAGATTCTTTCTTGTTTTTCTCCGTGAACTCCGTGCTCTCAGTGGTGAACAAATCCTTTACTCATCCTTTTAGCTACTTTCCAACCGACAAGGAGACATAATGACAAAAATCGGAATCCTGCATCCCGGCGAAATGGGCGTTTCCATTGCGGCATCAGCCACCAACAGCGGACACCAAGTTTACTGGGCGTCGGAAGGCCGCAG
>DATHRQ010000204.1:0-3482 GCA_035465095.1 Anaerolineales bacterium
AAAAATCCCCTATCCAACGCCGACGCCTGCGCCACCGCCGACAGACATTCCCAACGAAGCAACGCAGACTGCCGAAGCCTGTGAGAAGATCTCCTACACAGTACAGGCGACCGACACGCTGTCGATCATTGCGGCCAACTACAACGTCCCGCAGGAAGCGATCAAGTTCTACAACGGCCTTGCAACAGATACGGTCTTTGTCGGAACAACTCTCATTATCCCGCTCTGTGAAAGATTTGCCCCACCCGGACCGACTGCCACCGCGACGATCCCGCCTCCCTATCAGGCCCCGAGCCTGCTTCTGCCTGCTGACGGCGCTGCCTTCACCCTAGCAAACGATGTCGTTACGCTGCAATGGGCATCCATCGGCACATTGCGCGATAACGAGGTTTACCAGGTCACGGTCGAAGACATCACTTCCGGCGAGGGACTGCGGATCACAGATTATGTGACAGACACGAAATACATCGTACCGACATCCTTCCGTCCAAACGATAATCTGCCGCATGTCATCCGCTGGTGGGTCACCACCGTCCGCCAGAACGGCACAGACGAGCAGGGACAGCCGGTTTACGATTCTGCGGGCATGATCAGTGAGAAACGTGTCTTTTCATGGGTAGGTGTGGCTGTTCAGGGCACATCCAGCCCCTAAGGAGGGATTCAGGCCATCCTCCAGAAAGAAGCGAAGATTTCCCCATCCCCGTCGAGAAATTGGCGGGGATTTTGCTATCCCAAAACCCTTGACAAAATCCAGATTCTGATTAGAATATGTGCATTATTCAATTTTGCGAATAATTCAATTTCAAACAAATAGGAGTTTCAAATGCCACCCATTCCAGTCGTACTAGAAAAAACAGCGACGAAAAATATCAAGGTTTCGCTGTCTCCCACCCATAACATCTTTTCAAGCATGCTGCTCCTGGTAAAGGGTGACCAGCCTCCCGGCATTCACGGGTGGATCAATAAAACTCGAGCCGCGATGAGCAAGAAGGAACTGGCCGATCATGAATTGGCAGTAATCGGCTTCTACTTTGCAACTCTTCCAGAAGACGGAGAGATCACCTTCCCAGCGTATTTAAACCAGTTGGAAAATACAGATGCCATTGCGCTGCGCGACAAGATGTTAAACACATACGCAAACCTGTGGCAGGAATCAACCCCGGATGTAAATTGGGACGAAGTGCTGGCTTCCGCAGACAACTATGTAGAGTTCCTCAGGTCGCGATTCGACGATGAACACGTGGACGAAAAACTTGAAAAACGGGCCTACGACTACGTGATAGACCCGCCAGCCATGAAAGACTTCCTCGTTGGGCACATGACCTGGATCTGGAAGACGCACTTTGAATCCGAGTGGAGACGCGTCGAATCCATGCTGATGGACTCGGTGCGCTCGTTCAGCGGAACAGACTTGACGTCCATGTCTCGCACCGAAGCCGCCAGTTATGTGACCGGCCAGGATGTGAGCGACACAAAGTGGTGTAAAAAAATGGAAACAATGGAAAACGTGGTCTTCATCCCAAACCCGCACATTGGCCCCTACGTTCATGCAAGCGGATACAACAATACATTACTTGTCCACTTTGGCGCACGCCAACCGGATGAGACGCAGGAACGCATCCCCGACCTCGACCGCAACGAGATCGTCGCCAGGCTTTCGGCGCTCGCAGATGATACTCGCCTGCACATCCTGCAGCTTGTTGCTGAAAAAGGCGAAATCCGCGTGCAGGATATTTTGGAAGTCGTCAACCTCAGTCAACCCAGCGTATCACGATATTTGTCCCAATTGACCGCCTCCGGCTATCTGCAGGAAAGGAGAGAAGGTGGCGCAAAGGTTTACAGCCTCAACAAGGACCGCATCGATAAAACGCTCAAGGCAGTCAAAACCTTTTTACTTGGCCGCTTCTAACGCAAGTTTGACACCACCAAAAGGAGAACAAGATGAACTACTATCAGGATGAACTTACAGCCCAATACAATCGAGAGAAAGTCCGTGAAGACTTCAGTCTGATTCACATCGAACAACATGCTGCAAAGGCTCGAGTCTACCACCCCGGCGTATTTACACGTATCATGCACAGCTTCTCGATCTGGATGATCTCAACGGGTAAGAATCTTCATAATCGTTATGAGATTCCGTCCATGCACTGCAACCAGACACCATCCAGCTCCCTCGCACGCTGATCAATTTCAATTTGTATCGCAAAGGAAAATCTAATGAACTACTATCAGGATGAACTCACAGCCCAATACAACCGACAAAGAATCCAGGAAGATTTCGATCAGATTCGGCTCGAACAACGCTCTGCAAAGGCTCGTGTGCACCGGCCCGGCTTGTTCACACGGACAATGCACAGCTTCTCGACCTGGATGATCTCAGCAGGCAGGGAATTGCACGAGCGCTACGAACTCCCCATCGAGCATTCCCACGGAACGCGGTCTGGATTCTTCGCCCACTAGATTCGATCAAACGACGACCAGGTGGCAACATCTATAACGCAAACTGTCACCCGTGCTCGAAAATTTTGGAGATATATGAATACATTATTGGAAAATGCAAGAAAAACGTTCAACGAGTACCCGCGTGCCTTCTGGACCTATAACGTCGTCGTTTTCATCGACCTGCTGGGCGGGTTCATGCTCTATCCGTTTTTTGCGCTCTACCTGACCCAGAAGTTTGACATCAACATGGCCACCGTTGGCATATTGTTCGCCGTCTTCTCCATCACAGGTTTTGTCGGCAGCGCCCTGGGCGGCGCCCTGACAGACCGCATGGGACGAAAAGGCGTCATCATCGGGAGCCTGATCCTCTCCTCATTCAGCGCGCTCGGTATGGGTTTTGCGCCCACGCTCAGCATATTCGTGATCGTGGTGGTGTTCGTAGGGACGTTATCCAGCATCGGAGGCCCCGCGCGCGAAGCGGTTGTGGCCGACCTGCTTCCGCCGGAGAAACGCGCGGAAGGCTACGGCATCAACCGGGTGGTCTTCAACCTGGCCGTCATCATCGCGCCGCCGGTTGCCGGCCTTCTGATCGCAAACTCCTACACCACCCTGTTCATCGTGGACGCGGTCATCAGCCTGATCGCAGCGACCGTTGTGCTGGTTGCCCTGCCTGAAACAAAACCAGAGGCGCATCCGGATGACAAGCCCGAGACCATGCGTCAGACTTTTGGCGGATACAAACGTGTCTTCAAGGACACCCCATTCGTTCTTTTCATCAGCGTCACAATTTTGATGACCCTGGTCTACATGAACATGAACTCGACGTTGGGCGTGTTCCTGCGGGACTATCGCGGATTGCCCGAACTGGGGTACGGCTATCTGCTCGCCATGAATGCCCTGGTGGTCGTTCTCTTCCAATTCTGGATCACACGCCGCCTTGAAAAATATAAACCCCTGCTCATGATGGCGGCCGGCGCGTTCCTCTACGCCATCGGGTTCGCGATGTATGGCTTCGTCGGCGGCTTTGCGCTGTTCGTCGT
>DATHRQ010000205.1:0-1660 GCA_035465095.1 Anaerolineales bacterium
GCTTCGGAGTTCAAAACTCCGCTTGACAGCGCTGGGCGCCATCACCAATATACCGATAATGATGCCCATGATGACAGCCAGCAGAATGAACAATGCCAGCGATCCGTCCACGTTATAACCAAATAATGAGACAGTTATCATTGTTGGATTTTGTAACGCGAAGATAACTGCCGCAATGGCAAAAGCCAACGTGAGAATCAATACGAGAATCGTCATGGGAGCCTCCTGTTCTGCTCATTAACCTGAACCATTTCTTTACAAATTATAAACTTTATGAAGTCTGAGTTTCGGAAAGAATTGGAAGCGGATCCACAAATCCCTTTGCCCTGAATTTTTCAACGTATTCGCGCACCATCCAATAATCAAGACCGACCTGTTCCGCGATATCAAAGACCGTATGTTTGCCTTCGAGACGCATCATGATCTTTTCGATGGCGCGATTAAGGTCCCAGTTCTCACGCCAGTCCACCCACAGCCCATTGCCACTCAGAAAAACCGGCCCGCGGAACGTACCCTTGGGCGTGTAATTGCTGGCATAAATGCGGATGATCTCTTCGATGACATCTGCTGCTTCCTGCAGTTTCTCCTCGTGAATGATATTCAGGTTATCTTCGGTGGTGTGATATTCAGGGTAGGGAAAGCGGCTGATGGAGAGGCACGGCACGTTCACGCCGGGACCATTGAGTACGCGCTCGTCATTATTGATGATCTCGGTGAATTTGCCTTCGCGGAACTCGCCGCCGCGCTGCCGCAAAACGAATTGACCGATACGATCCAGAATATCGGTATCCTGCCGCGTGTGCTGCAGGGCCAGCGTGTTGTCGTTGCCGGTCATTTCGATAAAAATGCCGCCGCGCAAATGTGGGATCAAATCTTCGTGGTGAGCCAGGTAGGCAATCGAACCGATCGTCTCGGGCCCGAACCAAAAGTGGATGCTCATCGAGCCGGCGGGGAGCGGGTTTTCATCCAGTCGACGTGCGACCTCAATGGCCGTTACCACGCCCGCGGCATCGTCGTTGGCCTGGTTGGGGTGGCAGACATGTGCCATGATAAGCATCTCACCCGCCGCAGGATTCGCCCCACCCTGCGGATGCACCACCGCCGACGAGACTTTAAATCCCTGGGCGGGGTCGGTGATGAATTCACTTTCAATAACGGCATGATATTTTTTATCACGCGGCAGCTTGTCAAAAACATTCTTTGATAAACAGAATCCCCAGTCACGTTCGTAATACTTGAACTGCCATGGAATTGCATCTGGATATTTTTCGCTGAAATAAAGATGCGGTTCCAACTCGGACCATGACAGGGTCTTATCCGTTGGCAGGGAGTAGGACACGATGTGCAGCGGGTTATCCTTGAAATCGACGATACGCTGACCGTCCTCCGTTTCGAGGTACGCCTCATGGACGACATATCGCTCGGGCACGTACCACGTCCACACGGGTTTGAGCGGATCATAGGTCTCGATCTCGTAGTTGGCGTTTTCGGGGAGATAAGAGCCGATGATGTCGAGCGCAGCATCGGTGCCGTCTGAGGCGAGCGTACGGTGCAGGGGCATGATCTCGGCCAGCACATCCTTCAGGGACGAGATCGGTTTCATCGGAGGCAGCCAGTCGCGGGCATGTTCGGGCGTTTCGATGACGTATGTCAGGCCCGG
>DATHRQ010000206.1:0-4758 GCA_035465095.1 Anaerolineales bacterium
TCTGTAAGGCGCATCGGATGGTGTGCCTTTTAATTTATAATTGCACGAATATCATTTGAGAGGTGTCGACGTGTTGGATAAACTTCCCGTATCCGTTCGCAGGATACTTGCGAACGGAGTTCATCTTTTTACTGCCAGCGGGGCGGTTTGGGGATTTTTGACGCTGCTTGCTATTTGGGACGAAAATTACAAGCTTGCGATCATCTACATGGTCGTCGCCATGTTCGTGGACGGTTTTGACGGCATATTGGCACGCTGGTTCGATGTCAAGTCGTACGCCAGAGGCGTGGATGGGGGGTTGATGGATAATATTATCGACTATTTGAATTATGTTGTGGTTGCTTCTCTCCTGTTGGTGAAAGTGGACGGGTTGATGCCGAACGGGTTGGCCATGCCTGCTGCGATGGCGATCCTTTTGACATCGGCCTATCAGTTCTCACAGACGGACGCAAAAACGGACGATCAGTCTTACTTCTTCAAGGGATTTCCTTCTGTGTGGAACTTCCTCGTCGTTTACATGATGCTGCTGGGCTTGAATCCCTGGATCAATTTTGCATTATTGGTGATCTGCAACATCCTGGTTTTTGTGCCAGTGAAGTATTTGTATCCCACGCGGAATTCACGCTTTCGCAGATTTACGCTGGGCCTGACCTATTTGTACGGCGCGCTCGGCGTTTGGGGGCTGATGCAATATCCGCATGTCCCTGAATGGGTGGTATCTGCGTCGTTCGTATACGTTGTTTTTTATGGCGCCATGAGTTTTTTCCCCAGGCTGGGGGAGCCGGAATCAGCGTAATAAAGCATGTTCATCGAAAAAGTATCCGATCTCAGTACAGAGCTATATCAGGCTGTTTGCAAACTTGTCCCTCAGTTGGGCGATTATAATTTAGTTCCCAGTTGGGATGCGATGGTTGCTTTGCTCGACTCAGAAGCTTCCACTTTGCTGGCAGCCCGTTATCCAGATAAGCAATCTGAGATCGTTGGCATTTTGACAGTTTCGATCTATCGTGTGCCGACGGGAGTCCGTTCCATTATCGAGGATGTCATCGTGGATGAATCCATACGGCGGCGTGGTATTGCCAAAGGGTTGTTAAGGGCCGCACTTGAAATTGCACGCGAAGCAGGCGCAAATGGAGTGGCGCTTACCTCGAACCCACAGCGGGTGGAGGCGAATCTGTTGTATCAGGATATGGGGTTTGTAAGACGCAAGACAAATGCATATTTCTATCAGTTGAAATAAAAAGGCGGCTCATTTGTGAGCCGCCTTTGATATCGATCGTGGCAGGAAGTTATTCGTTATGCTTATCTTTGTTCTTGTTGCTGTTATCTTGGCCCTGGCCGTTGTTACTTTTGTCTTTATCCTGACCTTTGCCGTTGTTGGTCTTTTCCTTGCCAGACATGATAACACCAAGGTTTCCTTTTTTGTCACCGTTCATGACGGCTTTCTTGAACTGCCCCCAGTTCGTCGGTGTGGATCCGTCCTCGAGAATGAAGGCGCTGAAATCCTTGGTTTTCTTGGCCTCGACAATTGCCAGGAAAGTGTCAGCGTCGCCTTCCATTTTCGTGGTCAGCCATAACGCCTGCGCAAGGACGCCAAAACCTGTCCCATCTTCGTGGGCGGCCATGATCGTCTCATAGTCGGTTATGTTTGAAAAGTATTCCGACAAGGCGGAACCGACAGGATGTTGATCTTCTTCCTCATCCTGGATTACCGTCGTGGGATCAATGCTGATTTCGTTTCCGACTGCATCTGCAAGCGCCTCAGGACTGCAATCTGTGTCAGGCGCTATCAGGCCAAGAGCGACTGCTGTCGCCAGGTCGATTTCCACAGTCTGTGATTCGCCTTCAACGTCAAGTGTTACGAGAACGGTGGGGTTTTCACTATCAGGGCCACATTCCAGGGCGGTAACTGTGCCTGTAATGGGACCTTCTTGCAGGGTTGGAGCGGCAAATACCGCGCCTGCTTGGGCAACCAGTACGGTCAATACGATAAATAGAACAGAGGGTAGTTTTATTGTTTTCATTTGGTCTTTTACTCCTTTTCTTATGGGTCAATTCTATGTTACAAGGCAGACCAGTTCAATTGAAATACTAATTTTTCAATGACAAATATGATAAGTGAGACTAGGACAATTCTACTACCCGGGTGTATTTTTTCCCTTCGATTGTAACCTTTTGATATGCACCGTGATATTCTGGTGGCATGAGTTCTGCAATACGAAGCATCATCTCATCGGCAATTTGCTGACGGATCTCGCGCGTCAATTTCACGCCTTCCAAGTCCAATTTAAAGGGTTTTCCGGCGCGAATGTGAAAATCTGTCCGCTTGAAGCGCGCCAGATTCTTCAAAAAATCCTCTCCGCCCCAATGAGCAAGGGGAATTATCGGGGCGTTTGATCGTGTAGCCAACAGTACCGCGCCTGGATGTGCTCTTCTGAGCCGGCCAGTCATATTTCGTGTTCCCTCGGGGGCAATGCCAAAAATGTAGCCTTCATTCAGGGCTTTGACAGCTTTACGCAGAGCAGATGTATCTGCCTCTCCGCGGCGGACGGGGATCAGCCCCCAGAGATCAAAGAGCCAATTTAGGAAGGCGTTATCCCAGGCCTCCATCTTGGCCCAGCCGGTGATTGGGCGTGGCGCCAGTTGTCCAAAGAAAACAGCAACCTCCAGTTGTCCCGTATGATTCGAGATCACGATCAACGGTCCCTTTTTGGGAAAATCCTGGATGTTCGGCGCGTCGATGCGGCACAGAATATGCGTCCCGAGTCTAACGAGAAATAGCACAAGATTATAGATCATAGTCTCTTATTTTTCAGCGGCAAAGTGTATCATGGAATTTTGGATTGCCAACGTTGATAATCTTCGGGTGTATCCAGATCGTCGAGAATGCCCGGGGCGTCTATGTTGATGTATTCAATTGCTTCATGATGATTATCTAAAAAGTCGCGCATTGACCGAGGCGGAGTCATTTTTAATATTTCATCCCAAAGCGGACGCGCTAAAAGCCAGGGATGACCACGCCGCATTTGGAAGCTCGGAACAACGATCTCGGACTTCCTCTCATGATATGCATCACATACCCTTTTTACGCTTCCAGCCTGGACCTGAGGCTGGTCACCCAATCCGATCAGTACTGCCTCTGTCTGACGGTTTATGGCTTGCAATCCGCATTGAACGGACGAAAGCATCCCGCCTTTGTCAAACTTGCTGTTGTACACAGTCTTTACACTAAGATTCGAGATGACCTGTTCCACCTGCTCTTTTGCACCTCCAGTGACAACGAGAATATCCTCCAAACCCGCCTGTTGGAATATGGATACCACATGTGATATTACCGTTTCCTCTCCCCAGGGTAACAACATCTTGGGTTGCCCCATTCGTTTTGACTCTCCCGCTGCAAGGATGATTGCTGTGATCACAGGTCTTCGTTCGAGATCAGCCGTTGATACTGCTCCGGCGTATCCACATCCAACAGCAGACCATCGTCATGCCAGGGAAGGTACTCCACACGATATTTGTGGAATATGGCCCTGCCACCGGTATCGCCATCAATGTGCATGAGATCAGAAAACGTTTCCCGATCAAACAGGACAGGATTTGCCCGTTGGTCGATCACCATGGGAGCCACAATCGCGTACAAACCCTCAGCATGCTTCTCCTTTAAGGCGTGAATGATGGACGTCCCCACTTGGGGCTGGTCTGCAAGCAGGAATACGGCTCCACCTGCCGCCTCGCCATGCGAGGCAGAGGCCGTGGTGAGGGAAAGAACTCCCTTGCCGATGGAACTCCCTTGACCAGTTGCCCATTCTTCGTTTCTAGCGATCTTTACATCCAGGCCATTTACCGCTGCCTCAACCCGCTCGCTTTGCGCTCCTGTCACAACAGTGACTGGCGACAAGCCGGCACGGAGCGCAGTCTGTGCAACCACACGAACGAATGGCTCGCCTTTCCAGCTCAGTAATTGCTTTGGTTTTCCAAAGCGCGAAGATTCTCCTGCCGCGAGGATGATCCCGGCGATGGGCTCGTGTACCGCATGAATAACCTTGGTCTCCAAACTCGCGACAAGAATGGATTGAAAATGAGGTTGAAGGTCCTCACTCAGCGCATGAGC
The DNA here is from genome assembly GCA_035465095.1 of Anaerolineales bacterium. Classification (GTDB taxonomy): domain Bacteria; phylum Chloroflexota; class Anaerolineae; order Anaerolineales; family Villigracilaceae; genus Defluviilinea. The sequence goes on from DATHRQ010000206.1 coordinate 4,112, forward strand.
TACAGACTGCACCTCGGGTGTATCAGCTTGATTTAGGATCATGCTTTTCCTTGCCTCTGACGGTATATGTTTCAGGCCGCCGTCCGCATGAGTCAGTACCTTTGTCAATGCCTCGGCTGTAATGGATTCTCCAATTTGCAATCCACTTAATTTTGCAAACATTTCAGCCCGGTGGACAAGTTCATCCGTTAACGGCTTTCCCAATCCGCTCATGCCAACCACCTGCACCACGTGATCGATAAATTCCGGTATCGGCGGTTCGTGGTCTGCCCATGCCTTGAGTGGTTTCTGCCTTGACCCGTCGGCTTCAATCAACAATGGAATGGAGTGAGAACGGCAGTATGAATGCAGCCATGCCAAAACCTCTGCGCTTATGGGACGGGTGCGGTCACCTTCGATCTCGCCGGTGATCAATATGCTGCCTTCTTTCTTCAATCCGTAATGTTTCAATGACGACAAGTCTTGTGCGGCAATATGAAAATCAACAAGGGGGATTTGCCAAACGCCAAGATGTGAGGTTGCGGTCACGATAACCGTGCCCGCATGTTCCTTTGCAAGATCGAACATTGCGGTCGATTTGCCTCCGGCGCCGACGAAGGCAACACAGCTGGACGGTGATAAACGCAGCGCCTTTGCAAGCGATAATT